>NZ_ONDD01000033.1 GCF_900316465.1 uncultured Fibrobacter sp.
GGTAGTCCTTCTGCTTTTCAAATGCCTTGGAAAGCCCGATAAGGTAGGCTTTTGTCACCTTCATCAGCGAATCCTTCGACGGCTTTGGCGGAGGAGGTGGCGGCGGGGGCGGTGCCACAGGCTCGGCGGGTGCTTCGACAACGGGTTCCGCGTCTGTCACCACGATCGGTTCCGGCTCTGGCTCCGGTTCAGGTTCCGGCACGGTATCTTGCACAATATTTGGAATAATCTTGGCGCGAACCACCTTCTTCACGATTTTCTTGACTTCGGGCGGGGGCGGAGGTGGCTGGAGCAGTAATTGCTCCACATGAATCACCTCGGCGTCTTCGCGGGTGGTAACCACCTGCGTTCGCTTCAAGAATCCCCAGGCGTAAAAGCCCGCATGTAGCAATACGGCGATAACAATGCCAAAACAAAATACACGCCGCATCGTGAACGCGGAATAGGGATTGCGGGAGTTTGATTCAAATTCAAAATTCATTAGGTCTTATTAGAAGTAGTACTTCGCTTTCGCCCAGATTTCGCGGTTCTTGTCGTAGCCGGCAAGTTGTCCGCGCTTGCCGCCAAAGTGGTCGTAACCGAGCGAAATCATGACTTGGTCGGTAACGGCGTAGTCGCCCGAGGCGCGGCCGTAATAGCCGAGGTTGTCGATGTCGAATACGCCATAGAGCGAAAGTTTGAGCGTGTTGTTCAGCAGTTCCTTTGAAATGCGGAAGGTCATTTCAGAAGAATTCTTTTCGGCGGCCAAGTTGTGCGAATAGTCGGCGATGTACTTGTGCAAATACTGCACCATGAAAGTCCAGTTGTCACCGGCGTACCAGTCGATACCACCGAGCGCATTGAACGTGTTCTTGCGGGCGTAATCGAGGCTGTTGGCATAACCGAGTGCTTCGCCAAAGTATTCTGCGATTTCGGCACGCAGCACGAATTCGCCGATAGGCATCGACATGTCGCCACCGATCATCGTCATCGATTCATGAATGCCGTGAATGACGACAGAATCCATGCTGACGGGTTCTACGACAGAAACGGGCGACTGATTATGCGTATGGAGTGCCGAAATTGAGAAATCCAGATTCGAGAGGAAGAACGAAACTCGCGTTCCGAAGTCTCCGTTCTTGAATTTGGCATCGGGGCCTTCAGGAAAATCGAGACCCGCTTTCTCGGGCAGATTCGGACGCCAGGGATTGTCTTCGCCGAGGGGCATCTGGAAGTATCGCGGTACGGGCACGTAAACGATTTCGGCATTCGCGCGCTCGCCGGGGTACTTGATGCGAAAACCGTCAACGGCCATGCGCATGTCGTCGTAGTCGCTCGACATGAATTCGGTGTAGTCTACAGGCGAAATCAGGTCGGTGACGCGAAGCCCATCGGCGACGCCCCACACCACAATCTGGCGGCCCGCGCGAATTTCAAGAAAGTCGTTCTGGTAGTTGAAATACGCCTCTTGCAACTGCACTCCGGTGCGGTCTTCGAGAATGCTGTTGTGCACGCCGTTCAGGCTGGTGAACAAGTAGGCGTTCTCGTAATCTACGCGAAGTTCTGCGCGCAGGCGCGTCCGCGACGTTGTAAAATCGTGCGGATGCTTTGTCTGCACCGCATGATACGTATCCACGAACCCGTTGAATTGAAACGGACTTTCTTGGGCGAAGGCGGTCGCTGCCGCCATTCCGATCGCTAACCACCAGAATTTAGACATTGCTAGAGTCCTCTTTCCAAGCGCGGAACGGTGAATGTCTTTGCGTCAACCGGAATGTTGAACTTGATGTCGCCAAATTCGAGGATAGTCTTGTGGTTGGCCTGCACGTTTTCCATGGTCATCTTGCCAATGGCCCAGAAACCATCCACCTGCACGACGTTTTCGACCTTCAGCAAACGGTGCAGTTTGCCAAGCTTGTCGTAGTATTCCACCTTGGCGGCAATCAGGCAATCCTTGCGGATCCAAGAAATTTTCTTCGAGAAAATTTCGTCGCCCTTTTTCGGAACGGATTCCACAACCCAGCAGTCTATGCCATTGACTTTTTCTTCGCGCACGAATGTATGCGTGTCTTCGTCAATGTTGCGCTGACCCACATCGTCGTAAGTGAAGTCGGAGCCCATGAAGTAATCCGTCTTGGAACTCTTTCCGCTAATGCGGCGCGTCTTTTTCATGGCGGGCAGGTAAAGCCACTTGTCGTCATCCTTGTTGATGTTGTCGTAATCGACCGTCAGGAATCCCGTGCCCTTCACGTCGTTGGGGTAGCGGAAGAACATAATCTGCTTGGTGTCCTTGCCCACGTCCATAGCAAACGAGGTGATCTTGCGTTCGCGCTTGCTGCCGCTCTTGTTTACGAGTGTCATCGAAAGTTCGGAACTACGCGTGTCGCCATCGGGGCGGTCGTGTACCTTCTGTATAATGTCGCGGCCGGTTAAAGTTTCTGCGCACACCATGGCGCTTAATGCGACAACGATTGTCGCGGCTGTTTTTGCAATTTTCATTGTCATGATTTTCTCCTATTTTCCAAAAATCTTGAATTTCTTGATCAAAAGCGGTGTTACGAACAGGTCGGCGAGCAATGCCGAGACAAGGCCGATAAACACCACGAAACCGAAGTTGAACATTTGCGTTGCCTTCGAGGTGGTAAAGCCTGCGAAGGTTGCCACCATGATGATGGTGGTCATCACGAGGGCCGGGCCCGCCGTGCGGAACACGCAGAGAATGGACTCGCGGTAATCCTTGTTGCGGTCAAATTCCACATGCCCGTGGTTGATAAAGTGAATCGTGTCATCCACCGAGAGACCGATAATCATCGGGATGAGCGTTGCGGTCATCATATCAAGCGGAATGTTGGTAAGACCGAGGTAACCGCCTACGAAAATACCCGGCGCAATGTTCGGAATCATGCCGATAAGGCCCGTGCGCACACTGCCGAAGACAATCATCAAGAGAATCGCCACAATCACCACAGAAATCAGGAACGATGTCATCTGGCCTACTTCCAGGTACTGCTGCATGGCGGTGAATTGCGGCAAGTTACCCACGGCAGTCACCTTCGCGTCCGGATAAAGCTTGCGTGCGAAATTCTGCAAGTCCTCGATTTCCTTCTGGAGTTCGTTGGAGTTGTAGCTTGAAATTTCAATCATCAGGCGGAGCTTCCTGTAATCGTAATCCATCCAGTAGCTTGCTTCGCTGCCGCCCGCGTTTTCGTAGAGCAAAAGCAGCTGAGCGACTTCTTCTTCCGTTTCGGGAATGGCGTATTTATCCTGACGGTTCTCGTTCAGCGTGCGGTCCAAATCCTTGACGATGTCAAGAATGGAGGTGGAGCGCTTGGTGAGCGGGTACTTCCCGGCATGTTCCTGCAACTGTTCTAACTTTTTCAGGTTCTCAACTTCCTTGGCCTTGTCGTTTGTACCAAAGTCAATCACCATGTCGTAAGAGTAGAAGCTTCCGATTTCGGATTCTGCCACGTAGAGCATCTTGTTCACGTATTCGACCTTGCGGCCCATGGTGCGTTCCACGTCAAAGGCGGGTTCTATCTTGGTGAGCCCGAAAACAGAAATTGCAGTTACGATGGCGAATACAATCGCAATCGGCTTGCCGTGCCCGAGAACGAATTTGCCGATAGAATCGAGAATGATTCCCATGCACGTGTCGCCGCGTTCAAGCACCTTGGCGTTCGGCTTCTTGTCTTTACCGAAACTCAGGAGAATCGGCGAAACCGTCAGCGCCACAAGCAAAATGAACGCAATCGCAATCGACGAGAGAATGCCCACGGAGCGAATCGGCTTGAGCATCACCGAAAGGAAACTGAGCAACGCGACAATCGTAGTAAGGCCCGAGAACAGCACCGACCAGCCCGTTTCACGCATCGCGTAAAGCACCGAATCCTTGCGCTTGCCCGTAAGCATCATGTTCTTGCGGAAGAAAGAATTGATGTGAATGTTGTATGCAATCGAGACGGCAAAGGCCAAAATCACGGGCACCATGATGTTGGTTACGTCCATGTAAAGGCCAAGGTAACCCACCAGGCCGAATGTCATGATGACACCCGCAAAAGTCGTAATCAGCGGAGAGACAATTCCGCGGAGCGAACGTGTCACGAGGAACATCACGATGATGGCGCAGAGAATGGTCATGATGAAAATGCGGCCCATTTCCTGACCGATGTAAGTCATCTTCTCGAAGCTCAAGTAAGGCATGCCCGTAGCGCGCGGATTCAGCGGTGCATACTTTTCCTTCGCGATGATTGCAGCCGTTTCGCGACCCGTTTTCATGTCGGGGGCTTCCGCCTTTTCACCCTTCGCTTCGCCTTCGGCCTTCCACACGGAATCTTCGGGGAAGGGGCGCAGCTTGATGTTGATGAATGCCTGCTTGCGGTCTGTTGAAATCAGTTTCTTCGCCAGTTCCGGCTTGTCGGCCAGACGCTTCTCGATTTCAGCGAGGCCCGCCTCGTCTGTCGGGATTTCTTCGGGCACAATCTGCGTGATTTCCATGCCCTCTTCGGTGCCGAGCATGTATTCCAAATCGGCAATCGAAGTTGCCTTGCCGTCGGAATACGAGAGGCTGTCGCGCAGTTCGTTCGAAAGCTCGCGCAAAAGCTTCAGGTTGTCCGGCGTTAAGATGGAATGGTCGCTTTCGACCAGCACGCCCACGAAATAGTCGTTCCCGAAAGTTTCCTTGAACTTGTCCGTTTCGACAAGCATCGGGTCGCCCTCGATAAAGTAGCTGTCCCACGAGGCCTCGACGTAGATTTTTTTCATGCCCACGACCGAAACCGCGAGCAAAACGATAAATGCCACCAGCAAAATGGTGCGGTGACCGAGCAAAAATTCGCCAAAACGGCCGAATCGCTCGTTGATTTTTTCAATGTTGATCTTTGGTAGGCTCATTGTATCCTCTTTTTTTTTGCGGTGCAAAAATAGGGACTTGGACCTAAAATTTCTACTCCAAATGGTTTTGTGAAAAACCGAACGGACTGTAAATCGTTCTGGATTCCCCGAAGTCCATTTGGAGCGGTTTTTGAGGCGTTTTTCGGCTACTTTTGGCGCATGAAAAATGCTGATTTTGTTGACCGTTTGAGCCTCGCCGAAATGGGCGAGAATCGTTGCGGGACGGTCGCTCAGATCGAGGGCGATTCCCGCTTTATTTCAAGAATTGTTTCTATCGGGCTTACGCCGGGTTCTGCCTTTACACTCCTCAAGAATGACGGACGCTCGCCGGTGCTCGTTTTTTGCCGCGATACGGTTATTGCCGTCAATCATAAGGAAAGTTCACAGATTTTTGTCAAGGTGGAATTGTAAAAATGAGCGAAATCAAGACTATTGCTTTGCTCGGACAGCCTAATTCTGGTAAATCGACGCTTTTTAACAACCTTACGGGGCTTCACCAGCGCGTGGGCAACTGGCCCGGCAAAACGGTGGAACAGGCCGAAGGTGAATTTGTTTTTGACGGTACGACATATAAAGTAATTGACCTTCCGGGCAGTTACGGGCTTTCGGCAAACTCCGAAGAAGAAGTCGTGACCCGCGACTACATTCAGAGTGGTAAGGCGGATCTCGTGTGTATTCTGGTGGATGCGTCGCAGCTGGAACGCAGCCTTTACATGCTGGCGGATTTTGTGGGCATTCGCATGCCTGTGATGCTGGTGCTCAACATGATGGATGTGGCCGAAGCGGCGGGCAAGAAGATTGACGTGGCTGCGATTGAAAAGCGCCTCGGCGTTCCGGTGCTTGGTTTTAGCGCAGCCGAAACAGAGCGTTATCCTGATTTTTTCAAGAAGATGGTTTCGGCCATCAAGACGCCTGTTTGCCTTGATAGCGGGAGCCTGCGCGAGGAACTCGTCGGTGAAAAATCAAATGGGGAAGATGTCGTAAGCCGCATCGAGGCGGCCTTGGGTGACTTTGAATACGGCGTATGCGAAAAAATCTGGATTGCAGAAAAGCTCCTCGAAAAAGACAAACTCATTTGCGGTGTGGTGAATGAAATGCTTCCGTTCGCCCGCAAAAATGCGATTGACGCGATTCTCAATAGCGAAGAAGGACGTGACGGCGGCATTCTCACCGGTGAGGCCAAGTACCGCTGGGTTTCGAAAATCGTGCGTGAATCGGCGACGCCCAAGTCCATCGAGAAAGTTTTCAGCAAGTGGGACCGCATCGCGACGCACCATATCAAGGGCAAGTTCTTTGCGTTCGGCATCATGGTTGTATCGCTGATCGCGTGTATGATTCTTGCGTTCCCTGGCATGGGAATCGGTTTTGGTTTGCAGCCTGTGCTAGAATCGCTTGCGGAGTGCGTGGGCAATGCGCTCGGCGTCTGGCCTGTCGTCATTTCGTTTGTCAAGCTAGTTCTGGTTGGCGGTACATGCATAACCATCTGCATGACAAGCTTTATTTTCTCCATCATTTTCGTATTCCGTATTCTCGAAGAAATCGGTTACATGGCGCGTTTTTCGTATGCGTTCGATAGTTGGCTTTCTCGCCTCGGCTTGCAGGGTAAGGCCATCATGCCGCTGTTCTCCGGAATTGGCTGCACGGCGGGTGCGGTTTGCGGTACGCGCGTACTTGATACTCGTGGACAACGCTTGCTTGCGCTCGTTTTGTTGTGGGCGATTCCGTGCGGGAGTAAGGTGGCGGTGGTGCTGTTCTTGGCGTCAACTTTCTTCGGGTCGGCGGCTCCGCTGTTCGGCATCGGTTACGTGGCGCTGATTTTTGCGAGCTTCTATTTGTCTTCGCGCCTGTTTGGCAAAAAACTTGTTCCGCAGAATGAACGCGTGGGTATGATTATGGAACTCCCGCCGTATCACAAGCCGCATTGGAAGATGATTGCCGCGATGGTCGGGCGTAGCACCTGGGGCATTTTCAAGAAGGCATTGAAGATGATTTTGATGGTGGCCGCACTTTTCTGGGCGCTCTCTTACGCAGGAGACGGAAATGTGGAAAATACGCTCCTGTACAAGATTGGCAATGCGATTGAACCTGTGACGATGATTTTCGGAATGCGTTGGGAACTGTTCGTCTCTTATTTGGGCGGCATGTTCAGTAAGGAAGCGTCGCTTGGCATCATGAGTACGCTCTTCAACCATACCGGCGAGGCGTTCTCGCTCGTTACCCGCGTGGCGGCGAGTGAAAACCTGGGCGAGGCTCTTGCGAATACCATCACCAAGCCCGAAGCTCTTGCGTTCCTGTTTGCATCGATGTTCAACGTTCCCTGCGTGCTTGCGATGGGCACGACCTACCGCGAGGCAGGTTCGTTTAAGTGGCTTGCGACCATCATGGGGTATTATTTGGCGCTTTCGCTTGGGCTCGCCTTTATCGGCTACCACATCGGATTGCTGATTTTCTAAGTGAAATTTTATAGCGCGCTGTCGAGCACCATCATGAGCGTGAAGCCCACGGCAAAAAGGATGGTGCCGGCATCAAAGTGCTCGCCTTCGCTGACTTCGGGGAGCATTTCTTCGATTACGACATAAATCATGGCGCCTGCCGCAAGCGAGAGCAGGTAGGGCATGAACGGTGAGAGTGCCTCAGCCGCAAGCAGCGTGATTAACGCGCCTACAGGTTCTACAGCTCCGGAGAGCGCTCCCAAGGCGAAAGCCTTTTTGCGGGAAGCCCCTTCGGCACGGAGCGGGAGCGAAACCACCGCCCCTTCAGGGAAATTCTGGATGGCGATGCCTATGGCAAGCGCAAACGCGCCCGAAAGCGTGATGGCGACATTCCCCGAAAGCCAGCCTGCGAAAACGATACCGACAGCCATGCCCTCGGGCAAGTTGTGCAAAGTTACCGCCAGCGTGAGCATGGTCGTGCGCTTGAGTTTTGCCTTGGGGCCTTCTGGCGTGGCGCTACCCAAATGCAAGTGCGGTGTTATTTTGTCTAAAATGTACAGGAACAGGATGCCGGCCCAAAATCCGACCGTCGCCGGGATGAAGGCCAGTTTGCCCATCGATTCGCTGGCGCTGATGGCGGGCAAAAGCAGGCTCCAGACGGAGGCTGCCACCATAACGCCCGCCGCAAAAGAGAGAAGACCCCGCTTGAGATTTTGCCCCATCTGCTTTTTCATAAAGAATACGCAGGCGGCACCGAGAACCGTCCCTAAAAACGGGATGGCAAGACCTTGGGCAATTTGTAAGACAGGCTCGTTCATGCCATAAAGATAGTATTAACCTTTCCCGTATGGCTTGCTCAGGTAAACAAGCGCCGTGGTGAGCGTGTAATCGGCAAGGAGTGCGGCACCGAGACCCACGATGGAGAGCAGGCCCACGTTGTGGAGTGCGCCCATGGGGCTGAAGATGAATACGAAGAACATCGCGCAAAGGATGAAGGTGGTCATGCCCATAGTCTTTCCGATTTCGCGGTAAGAGAGCAGTAACGCGTGCCTGTAGCTGCCCGTGCGCTCGAATCCGTATTTGATGTGGTTGTTCATGTGGATGGTGTCGTCGACGGCGATGCCCAAAATCATTGGCATCACGATCATCGTGATCATGTCGAGTGGCATGCCCGAATAGCCCATGACACCGCCAATCAGGAGAACTGGCGCAACGTTTGGAATCATCCCGATAAGGCCCGCCTTGATGCTCCCGAATGCAAGAATCATCATGATTGCGATAATCACGAACGACCCGCCGAACGAGCGCAAAAGCCCGCCGACCAGCTTGCCATTCATCTCGGCGTAGTTCACGACTTCGCCCACGACAGAAGTCTTGGCGTCCGGGAAAATGCGGGCGGCATAAGCGTTTGCCGAATCCAGGTCTTCTACGATTTTGTTGGCGTCGTAGCCGGCAAGTTCTATATGGATGTAGGTTGTCTTGTAATTTTCGTCCATGCGTTCAAAGAGCGCATCGGGGTCCGAGATTTCGTACAGGAAAAGCAATTGCGTGAGCATGTCCTGTGCATCGGGAATCTTGTAATACTCGATGCTGTCGGCGTTCAGCGTGCGGTTCATCTCTTTCACGAGGCGCGTCACCGATTGTACGCGCGGCTTGTCGCCCGAAATTTTGGTGAGCTGGAGCGTGCCGAGTTTCTGCTCAAGTTGCTCGATACGCTTCATGTTGGCGGGATCCTTGAGCGCGTCGTCATTCTCGAATTCCACCATCACGTTAAAGTCGTAAAGGCTTCCGAGTTTTCCGCTGAGCATGTCCTTGAGCCGCACCACGAAGGGAATCTTTTCGCCCATGGTCTCGGTGTAGTCCATGTTCACGTCGATATGCATCATTCCTGGAATCTGCAGCAACATTACCGCTGCCGAAATTACTGCGACAATAACACTGTGCCTGCACACCTTGCGCCCGAAGAATTCAAAGAGGATGTCCGCCTTGGTGGCTCCTGCCGACTTTACTTGCGTCGGATCGGGTTTAGCATTCTTGCCGAAGCTCATGAGAATCGGAATCAGGATGATGACATACAGATAAACCATCGTGACGATACCCGCCGAAATGCCTCCAATCCAGCGGATGGGGCGGATGCCTGCGAACAGGAACGAAATCAGCGACGCGACCGTGGTAATGACGGTAAAGAGAATGGGCCAGCCCGTTTCTTCGACGGCGCAAATCACGGATTCTCGACGGTTGCCCGTGCGCCTAAAATGCATGCGGAACGAATTGATGTAGTGGATGGAATAGCCCACCGAAAGCGCCATGCCTAAAAGTACCGGGAGCGCGACCATGCTCTCGTCGCCGACAACGCCGAGCCACGCATTGATGCCGAGTACCGAAGCGATGCCGCCGACCGTTGCAATCGCGGACACCACCACGCCGCGCAGCGACCTTACAAACAAGATAAGGCATACGAGCATCACTAGGAATCCGAAACCGATACGCATCGCGCATTCCCGCGAGATGACTTCGTTTTCTTCCATCTCGGTGTAGCTCATGCCTGTCGGGAGCATCTCGAACTTATCGCTCTTGAATTCGTCGGAATAGATGACATTGCGAGCAAAAGGCGCAATGCTGTCCTTGCCGAAGTTGACGCCGCCTTCGTATGATTTCAGCGCAAGAATAATCCAGGTTTCTTTCGCGTCGTCGGAGACGATGTTGTTCACGAGCGATTCGCGGGAAAGGATCAGCCGCTTTTTCGCTTCTAGTTCCTGTGGGGCATTGGGAATGCCTTCCTCAAACGGATCGATGACTTCGAAGCCTTCGTCGTTTGCGACTGGAATCGACAAATTGTGCGTCAGCGAAACCACGCGGTCAGCGTAAGGCACCTCGTTTTCGAGCCTGCGCGAAAGCTTGTCAATCGCCTGCAAAACCTCCGGCGCAAACACGTCATCGGCACGCACCATCACCATATAGCCATCGTCGCTGCCGAATTTTTCGTTAAAGTGCGCCTGGTCAATCTTCACCTTGTCCCAGTCGTCAAACCATTCCTCTTCGCTGCTCGTCATCTGCAGTTGCGGAAGCCCGAGACACGCCAAAAATGTCACAATTGCCGTTACCAGCAGAATCAACCAGCGAAACTTCACCTGAAAACGCCCCAATCGGGCAAAAACCTTGTTGACACGAGAAACTTGCATTGTAAAACTCCTCTAAAAGCCCCAACGGAATGTTGTTCCGTCAGGGCTGCTTCAATCCAAAACACTATAAGAAAGAAAAGGTCTTTTTAGGCGGTGGCGAGCGCCTTGCCGAGATCTTGGCAGGCGGCCTTGCCGGCGTCATCGGGGGCGTTCTCGATGGCGAGCGGGTCTGCCACAAGTACGAGCCCGGCGGCTTCGGCGTCGGCCTTCCACGGGTTCATCCATTCGCCGCCACCCCAGCCGTAAGAGCCGAACAGGGCGACTTTTTTACCGTTAAGAGCGGGCTTGACGGCTTCGTAGAAGGGCTGGAATTCGGAATCTTCGAGTTCCTCGGCGCCCATGGCGGGGCAACCCAGTGCATAGCGGGCGTATTCGCCCAATTGGCCCTGCGAAAAGTCCGAGACGCTGAACACGTCGGCTTCGGCGCCGGCGGCCTTTGCACCTTCGGCGACGTATTTTGCCATCAGTTCGGTGTTGCCGGTTCCGCTCCAATAAATGACTGCGATTTTTTCCATTGTGATTCTCCTAGGTGAATTAAAGAGGTAAATGTCGTTTGATTACGCTGCGTTTTGGACGGTCAGCATCGGCAGCGAATATCCTTTTTCAAATAGTTTGTTGAAAACATCGAAGCACTTGCGAAAGCAGGCGAACCGTTTTTCGCATTCGGTTACATCGCCGTAAACTTTCCAGTAGCCCGTATATTTGCTATTCCTGCCGCCGTTGATAATGAATCCTTTCACGTCTTCGAGGGGGTAGCCCAAGAATAGTCCGACTTCGTGCGGAAAACAGTGGCATTTGCGGATGCGCGCCGTCATGTATGCGAGTGCACAGTCGGTGCTAAAGTCTGTGTAGCCGTAGGCGGCGAGAAAATGGCGGATTTCCGGCTCGGCAATAAGCTTTTGCAGGGCGTCTTCGCGATAGACGTAGATAAAACTGCGACCGCAGCGTTCTGCAATAACGCGCACGCACACGCCGCGAGGGTTGAGTTCCTTGTTCCAGTGGGCGAGTTGTTTACACAGCGTTTCGCTGGGTGAAGATTCAAGGCAGAATAAACTTCCGACCTTGAGCCCAGCGAGTGTTGGTGCGCATTGGCGAACGAGACGGTGATCTAAAAGACGGTTCATTTTATTGCAAACTACAAATAAATTGTAAAGTTAGATTTCTCTAACAAATATACAAAAAAGCCTTGAAGTTTGTCAAGGCTAATTTTGTATTAATTTTTGTTCATTTGCAATTCAAGCATCTTGCTGAAGAGGCCGCCTTTCGCCTTGAGTTCGGCGGGGGAGCCTGTTTCGGCAATGTGACCGTCTTGTAGCACCACGACCTTGTCGGCGTTTGCGATGGTACGCATGCGGTGCGCAATGATGATGACAGTCTTGCCCTTCACCAGCTGCGAGATGCCGCGCTGGATCTTGGATTCGTTTTCAACGTCGAGGCTTGCGGTTGCTTCGTCGAGCAAGATGATGGGCGCGTCTTTCAGCAGGGCGCGTGCAATGGAGATGCGCTGGCGTTCACCGCCCGAGAGTGTGTCGCCGTTTTCGCCGATGACGGTGTCGTACCCCTGCGGCATCTTCTGCACGAATTCGTCGCATCCCGCAAGTTTTGCCACCTTTAGGATTTCTTCGTCGCTGGCATTGCGCTTGCCGATGCGGATGTTGTCCTTGATGCTCGTGTTGAACAGCACCACGTCCTGGAAGACGATGGAGAAATTCTTGAGGAGCGTTTCAGGGTCAATCTTGCTGATATCTTGGCCGCCGAGCGTTACCGTTCCGGCTTGAATGTCCCAGAATCGTGCGGCAATTTTGGCGGCGGTTGTCTTTCCGCTGCCGCTCGGGCCCACAAGTGCGGTGATTTCGCCCTGTTTTGCCGTGAACGAAACTTTTTTCAGGACTTGCTTGTTTTCGTTGTAATTGAAGTCGACGTCCTTGAATTCGATATCGTAATTCTGGGGAACGAATTCCGTTACGCCTTCCTGAGGCTTCATCTGGTCCATTTCGCGGAACCGGCGCAGGCGTACATTCACAAAGAACAGTTCAGCGAGATTGTTGAACACCAAGAAAACCGGGTTGTAGACCGTTGCCGCGCACACGATAAACACCAGATAGGTGAATACATCGATTTCGCCCTTGGTCCAGAGGCGAGCTCCTGTAATCAGCACCGTGGCAAGACCCATCTTGAGAATGCCCTGCGCTGAATTCAGGAACATGCCAACCTTGATATCGGAATCCATCTGCGTTTTTTCGTATTTGATGCAGTCCTTGTCGAAATGGTCGAGGTAGGCGGCTTCGCCCGAGTAGGAACGGATTTCCTGCACGTTTTCGAGGCCTTCCTGGATGTCTTCCATGATTTCACGACGCGCATTGTAAGAACTCTGGAACCAGCGGTCCTGAATTTTCTTGGAAAGCGCAATGAGCAATGCTGCTGCGGGCACCACCCAGAAAAGCGCGATAGACATTTTCCAGTTGTAGCAGAACAGCATGATTCCGATTATGGTGACGCTCCCGATGGCGGCGAAAAGTTCCGGCACCGCATGCGAGAAAATCATTTCGAGTGCGTTGCAATCGTCCATGATGGTCGAAGTCAAGTCCGAAAGGTTCTTCTTGCCAAAGAACGAGAGCGGCAACTTACGAAGCTTTTCGGCAATCGAAACGCGGCGACGCATGCTTTCGTCGTACACGCTACTGTAAGTCGCGCTGTACGAGAACCTGTAAATGACAAGCATCACCACAAACAGAATTACCGCAATGCCCACATAGAACCATGTCCCGTGCGGAGTCTTGCCGGCAAATTCACCTATGCCCATCTGCTCCATCAAAAAGTAAAAGAGCATCATCATCGGGAACATGAGCGAAATAAAGTGCAGGAATGTCCAGACGACGCCACGGACAAACGTGCGCGAGCCTTCTTCCGAAAGAGCAAAAGTATTCTGAATCCACTTATACATTTTCGCCTCCTTCATTATCCTTGGAATTGTCGAGGGTCCATGTGACAGACTGCTGGTATTCGGCCCACATCTTGGCATAAATGCCGTTCTTTTCAAGTAATTCGCTGTGCGTTCCGCGTTCAGCGATTTCGCCTTCTTCAACAATGATAATCTGGTCGGCGTTCACCACGCTTGTAAGCCTGTGGGCAATCATCAGCACGGTCTTGCCGGCGGCCAGTTTGTGCAAGGCTTCTTGAATCAGGCGTTCGTTTTCGGGGTCTGCAAAGGCGGTTGCCTCGTCGAGCACCACGATGGGGGCGTTCTTCAAAATGGCGCGCGCAAGTACCACTCGCTGCTGCTCGCCACCCGAAAGATAAGTTCCCTTGCTTCCGATAACGGTGTCGATACCGCCCGGCAGCTTGTCAATGATTTCGCGGCACTGCGCAAGATCAAGCGCCTTGTTTACCTGCTCAAGAGTCGCATCGGGCATGCCGTAACGAACGTTGTCCAAAATGCTCATCTTGAAAAGGCGCGTATTCTGGAACACGAACGAAACGTTCTTCATCAGTTCCTTCGGATCAATCTGCTTTACGGGAATACTGCCAATAGTAATTTCGCCGCTATCGACATCGAAGAAGCGCGGCAGAAGTTTTGCAATCGTACTCTTGCCACCGCCCGAAGGCCCGACAAGTGCTACCGTATGGCCCGCTGGTACCGTGAGCGAAATGTCGCTCAATACCTGCTTGTCGGTATCGGGGTAGGTGAAGCTCACGTTTCGGAATTCCACATCGAACTTTTGCATCGGTACCGGATTTTCGCATACTTCTAAATCCTTGGTGCGGGCGATATCGTTGATACGGTCAACCGCGATTCCCGCCTGGTTCGTGGCATTGCTCAGGTACATGCTGCGCATCACGCACTGCGAGAACAGTGGTGTCACCAACACGTAAATCATCATGTTTACGATGGTGAGTTTTACATCGCCGTCGTTACCGATAATGAGCGCTGCCGTCGGCACCAGGAACAGTACGAATCCGTTCACGAGAATCGTGTAGATGCAGTAAGGGACCTTCCAGTTGTTGGAATAGGCTGTGACCATCTTGTGGTAGGTCGCGATGCTGTTGTAGAAACTCTTGAATGAAAAAATCGTCTGCTGGAAAACCTTGACTACGGGAATTCCGCGCACGTATTCCACTGCTTCGGAGTTCATCTCTTCAAGGGCCTGCATGTAGCGTTCCATGAACTTGGTTCCCCTGCGGCCAAGGGTACCCAAAATGAACAAGGCGTAGGCGATAGGCACCAAAGAGGCAAGGCCGAGTCGCCAATCGAAAACGAACATCATCACAAGCGCCACGATGGGAATCAGGATGGTGCCCGAAATATCGGGCATTTCGTGCGCGACGAAGGTGTGCGTAATTGCAGCATTGTCGTCGATAATCTTGCGGAGTTTGCCCGTCGGGTTCTTGTCGAAAAATCCAAGCGGAGCTGACATCAACTTTTTCATGGCGAATCGACGCAGGTCGCCTTCGAGCCTGAATGCAACCATGTGCGAGCAGGCGAGGGCCGCAAAGTAGAGCAATACGCTTGTGACCGAGGCGAGAACCGCTCCGATGGAGTAGTCAAAAATCTTGATGTTCGTCATGTCGCCGCCAGAGATAACCTCGCGGACAATCAGCCACATCAGTAAAAACGGCACGAGCCCCGCGATGGCGCTCAATGCCGAGAGAATCAATGCTAGCGGGAACAGCGGCTTTCGCGAACCCATGTAAGCGTAGAGTTTAGAGAATGTCTTTTTCATAATTATGCGACGTTTGTCATCCTGTATTTTTTCCTGTATTCCTTGGGGGTCATGCCCATCACATCCTGGAAGGCGTGGGCGAACTTGCTCCCGTTATTGTAACCGACTTCGCCTGCGATTTCGAGAATCCCTCGGTCGCACTCGCGAAGTTGCTTGGCAGCCAGTTTCATGCGCTCGCGGCGTGCGTAGGTAAACACCGGCAATCCGAATACGTTCTTGAAGCAAAGCTTCATGGCGGTAGGCGGCATGTCAAACTTGTTGGAAAGTTCCTCGATGGTGAAATGACTGTCCATGTTTTCGCAGATAAAAGAACGGATGCAGTAGATTTTTTCAATTTGCATCGAAGATAAATTGCATTCGCGGCAAATGGATTCTCGCTGCGTGTCTAGGTTTTTCAGGGTGAGCAAAAGCTCCAAAATGGCGAGTCTGCCATATTCCGCCTGCAAATTCTTTGACTTGTTGTCAATCTTTTCGAAGGCGCTGGCGACTTCTTCCTTGGTGTGGACGATGAACGGTCGGCCCGGTCGGCACATTTTCTGTGCGAGCATCTTGATGTCAATCAGAAAACCTGCAAAATGTTCGCGGATGTATTTTATTGATTCTTCAAAGAACAAAATGCGGTCGCCGCAGTAATCGGCGGAACGCGTTAGCGCTCCCGAAGTCCACGCATCGTAAACTAGCATTTCTCCTGCCTTCAGCTGATTGCAGGGGAGTGCTCCGCCGGCCCAGCTGATTTGCCCCTTTCGGCAAAATTCAAGAACCAGGAGCGGATCCCTTTCAAGCGTTGTATGGTAGCACCCGACTTTGTGCAACCATTCAATTCCGTTAATATTCAACATATTTCCCTCAAAAATCTCTTTAAACTGGCTTTGTTAGTCTAGTCTTAAAAAGTAAGCCAAATCTAATTAGTAAACAAAACTTCGTCAAGGCTAATTTTGTGACGGCAATAGAAAAATTTTATTGCAAGAATGTCTGAATGGAGTGAAAAATGACTGAACGGAGTTAAAATAAAACGAAAAAGACGATTTCCCCCTTAAAAATCCAATCGGATTTTTCCACCTCCGTTTGGAGTAGAACGGCTCCAAAGACATTTCTAAAATGCTCCGCAAAATTAACAAACGCGGTTTTTCCGCACCATTTCAGGAGCTAATATGAAAAAAAGATTCTTGGCGGCGCTCATCGTGTCGCTCGGTATGCTGGTTGCTTGCGACGATTCCTCTTCGGCAAGCTCTGACAACGACAAGGAACTCTCTTCCTCTTCGACTGAAAAGTCCGGCGACAGCAAGGACAAATCTAGCAGCAGTAAGGGCAAGTCTAGCAGTAGCGAAGCTAAATCTAGCGATAGCAAGGACAAGTCCAGCAGCTCTAAGAAAGAAGACAAGGGCGAATACAAGCGTGAATTCGCTACATCGATCGCTTCGGGCGAAACGATGTTCATTGGCACCATGTCTCTGGATCACACCGGTGATTTGGGCAAGGACTATATTGAAGTCGGCACCCGCGCAGGTGTCGTTTATTACGATGGATCTCTGTTCATTGCAGACCTTGACATCGGTTCCATTGCCCGCTACAGCCTCGATGCCAACAACAAGATTGGTAAAAAGTCTGCTGAACTTACGCTCCCGGGCGTTTGGGTGAACCACATTTACTTTGTGAACGAAGAAAAGGCCTATTTGGGCGGCATGCTTGATTCGCTCCTTATCATCAATCCGAAGACCATGAAAACCACCGGCGCAATAGACCTTTCTAAGTACAAGGGTGATGACGCTCTCGTGGTGAGCCCGGGTACTGGCGTGATTGTGGATGGTCGCCTCTACGTTGGCCTCTTGCAGAACGTGAGCGACTATGCTACCGGTAATACGGCTCAAGTCGCTATCATTGACGTTGAAAAGGATTCCGTGATTGCCGTGGCCGAAGATGACCGCGTTGCTGCTGTGGGCTCTCTTGACGACTCTCAGAATCAGGCTTTCATCGTCGCTGATGGTTACATTTACTGCTACAGTAACGCCTCTTGGGGCTACGCTCCCGGCCAGGTTGATGGCTTCCTGCGTATCAAGGTGGGTGAAACCAAGTTCGATAAGGATTATGCTTGGCTCGTAACCAAGGAAGTCGCTATCGATGATGTTACCAAGAAAGGTAACTTCAAGTACCTGAGCCCCACTACCTACGCGAATGGAACTAAGGTTTATGCATTCTTGAACGTGATGGTGGACCTGCAGCAGGTTTGGACTGATATGGATAGCTACCACAATAACACTTGCAAGCCGGTGGAAATCGATCTTGCCAAGAAGACCATGAAGGCTCTCCCGATTGGTTACTCTTCTAGCTGGGCTAGCTATGGTAAGTACATTGATGAAGACGGTACCGTGATTTTTGCTGTGTCTACCGAAGAAGACGGCAACGCCTACTTCCGTTATGACCCGAAGACCGGAAAGGCTAAAAAGATTGCTACAGTGGAACCGATCCCGATGTGGATTGTGCCGCTCAAGTAAGAAAAAATCTCCATAAAACCTCAATATCCTCATAAACACAAACTTCCGTTCTTGCTCAGGCGAGAGCGGATTTTTATTTGCTTCGCAAATTCAAAGTCTTGCGCCTCGGTCATATGCAAGTAAAGTTGACGCTTCGCGTCCGTGGCTGCATTTATCAAATATAAGTCCATAAATGGCTTATGCTTGAATAAATTTGCGCACTCTTGCCCGCGACACTCGGCTTGGCGGATTTTGCTTTATGAAAAGGAAAAACTATTCGGGTTTTTAGCAGCCTATTTGGAGTAGAATTTTGAGCGAAAATTTGCTCAATTGCGCTGCGATGAAAAAGATGTTTATTTACAAGGCGGCTACGCTTGCCCTTATATTTGCTACGGTTGGTGCGGTTTCGGTCCGTGCTCAAGATGATGAAATTACTTCGATAGATGATTTTCTAGAAGAAACTGCTCCAGAAAATTCGGAGTCTGCCGATGTGTCGAATTCAGATGCCCCAGCACAAACAAGTGCGTCGGGGGTTACGCAGCTAGATGAACTTTCGGTGGAATCTGAAATAGAAGCGGAACAAGCGAAGCAGGCCAAAAAGGCCGAATCGGTTGCGACGATTGATGCTGCTGAAATGCAGAATACCAGCAAGACTGTTTCGAAGGCGGTCAACTCTGCCTCGGGTGTGAAGGTGCGCAAGTCGGGCGGCATGGGCAGCGAAGGCAAGGTCAACATTCGCGGCATGGAAGGCAAGAATATCAAGGTGCTCGTGAACGGTGTCCCGGTTGAAACGCAGGGCAACTTGGGCCTTGACGATATTCCTATTGATCAAATTGCCGATATCGAAGTCTATAAGGGGTATGTTCCGGCACGTTTTGCAACGGATGGCGCAGGCGGTGCTATCAATATCATTACCAAGAAACGTCCTGCCAATTCGATTGACGCTTCTTACAGCCTTTCGAGTTTTAATACGCACAAGGCTTCTGTAACGGCGAGCCACTTGGTGGATAGTATTGTGGGTGGCGCAGGCTTGGAAGTGGGTGTGTCGGGGTATTTTAACCATTCCGACAACGATTACAAATTTACTTCGCCTTATATGAAAAGTTCTACGGGCAAAGACACGAGCATTGTTCGCGATCACGACCATTACACCTCTTACAATGTACAGGCTTTTGCAAACTTGATGAATGCTTGGTTTGACCAGGTTTCGCTGGGTGTAAGCTACGGTGCGTTTGAGAAGGAAATTCAGGGCGATGCAAACCGCATTGTGGAAGCGATGTCCGAAGGGTACAATTTTGGAGCGACATTCGGGCTTGACAAGAAGAATATCTTTGTGAAAGACTTGAATTTTGGAAACCATTTTTCGTTCGGGTATGGCGAAAATAAAGTCATTGATACGAGCCGAGTGCACTGCCGCAACTGGTATGCTTGCGATACGGCAAAGAAAAATGTGGGCGAACTTTCGTCAATGGGACTCCCGAAACTGAGGACTGTTCAGGCTTATGACTTCAACAATTTGTTGAATTTAGATTATCAGTTCATCAAGAATCAGTTTGTTTACTGGAATACTCTTTTCAGGTATCATAAGGAAGACCCTGAAGATGATGTGGGCTCTGAAATGGTGGGCTTCAATACGGCGGGTTTCCCGGGAAAGACAATTTCTGTGACGACGGGCCTTTCGCTTGAAGATAATTTCTTTGATTCTAGGTTGCAGAACTTACTTGGTTTCAAATTTCACTACTTGAAGGCTGAAATTTCTAACACATCGACGAGCTTGTTGCAGCAGGCTTCTGTAGAATCGAACGATTATACGGATTTCAGTTACGATGAAAGCTTGATGTTTAGGATTGTAAAGCCGCTTTCAATCAAGGGCTCCTACCAGCATGCGGTGCGCTTGCCCACGCCTGATGAACTCTTTGGCGATGGGGTGCGCGTGAGTGCCGCGACTAACCTCAAGCCCGAAGAAGCGGACAATTTTAACGTGGGACTGTCTCTTGATTTGCAGGAAATCCCGTTGTTTGCACGATTCCGATTTGACGGAGACGTATTCTATTCCTATTACAAGAACCGCATCCATTATATGGGAACTTCGCAAATGTCGGTGCCGTACTTTAACATGGACCCGATTCGCGGATGGGGCTACGAAGGCGACGTAAAACTCGATGTAAATGAATGGGTGCTGCTCGGAACGAACTGGACTTTCCAGGATTTGCGCAATATAGATTATAACGCCAAGCAGGGAATTCTTGAAGATGCAATCATCCCGAACATTCCTCGGTTCTTTATGAATTATATGGCCGAATTCCACATGGGTGATATACTCAACAAGAACGATTTTGTCAAGTTCTGGTGGGCTGCAAATTACACCGATGAATACTATTACGGCTGGAAAGTCAGTTCCCGCCAAAGCAGAAAAATCGATGCGTCGTTCACGCAGGATTTAGGTGTTGAATATTCCGTGTGGGAAAATAAACTCGCTTGGAGCTTTGAAGTCGATAACTTTATGGACGAAACCGTTTACGATAAGTATGGAGAATCTAAACCGGGACGCACTTTCGCGACTAAGATTAGATACAGTTTTAGGTAGTTCATTCTAACTAAGTTGTATCACTACTAACTAAGTTGCAAGTTGTCAACTAAATTTCAAATTTGCAACAATGTTAGTCGCTTGGAAAGCTTATGGGACTAAGGCTCTAAGTCTGTTTATTAGTTTGTATGTAAGTTGCTTTTTGAAGTAAAAAGAGATAGATTTATAGTGACGAACAATCAACAAAAGGAGTAAACTATGTCCGTATGGAAAAATGAAAAGTTCTGGTTGGTGATGGCTGGTGCTGTTGGCTCTGCTATTGCAAAGAAGATTCTCAAGGCTCCCAAAACTCGCGAATATGCCGTCAAGGGACTTGCTCAGGGCATGAAGTTCACTGCCGACGCTAAGGCCACCTTCCAAGACATGAAGGACGAAGCTGCCGACATCTGCAACGACGCAAAGAAAGAAGCAGAAGCGAAGTAATCCATGAAATTCAAGATTGTTTACGATCAGCCGGGGCGAATCCGCTTTCGGGCGGGGGCCTACGCATTTGAAAAAATGCATGAACCGCGCATCCACATGGCATGCGTGAGTGAACCTTATGTCCAGAAAGCGGTAGTCCATTCGGAAAACGGCGGTATTCTGCTGGAATACGAAGATGGCTATCGTGAACAGGTGATTGATTTCGTTCGAAATCTGAACATTGCAAATCTTCCGGAAATCGAACCCGATACCGAATATCAGCTGCAGGCTCTTGATACGGATTTCAAGAATAAGCTCACGTTCATGATTGCGCGGCGTTACTTGGCCAAGTTGTTTATTCCGGCTCCTATCCGCACGGTGCACCTGATTTACAGGGGCCTCAAGTTTGTGGCGAAGGGCTTGAATTGCCTTGGTGAAGGAAAGCTTTCTGTCGAGGTGTTAGATGGAGCCGCTATCGGAGCGAGCATCCTGCAGCGCAATTACGAATCGGCGGGAACCATTATGTTCTTGCTGAACGTAAGTAGCCTTTTGGAAGATTATACTAAGGCGCGTACCCGCACCGCCCTTACTGCAAGTCTTGCCGTGAAGGTGGACAAGGTGTGGGTCGTTCGCGACGGTGTCGATGTTCAGGTGCGCATGCAGGACGTTCAGGTGGGCGACCTCGTGCGCGTGCGTTCCGGCAGCATGATTCCGGTGGATGGAACCGTTACCGAAGGCGATGCCTTTGTGAACGAAGCGACTATGACGGGCGAATCCCAGGCTGTTCATAAGACGGTCGGTAAGTCCGTTTTTGCGGGCACCATCGTAGACGAAGGTTCGATTGTCGTGTCAGTGCGTGCCGTGAGTGGCAACACCAAGATTCAGAAGATTATCGAACTTATCGATCGCTCCGAGGACTTGAAGGCTTCTATCCAGAGCCGTGCTGAACGCTTGGCTGATGGTATTGTGCCGTTCAGTTTCCTCGGTTTCGGGCTCACGCTCTTGTTTACCCGCAACATCACTAAGGCCGTCTCGATTCTGATGGTGGATTATTCTTGCGCCATCAAGCTTTCGACCCCGATTTCGGTGATTTCTGCGCTGCGCGAAGCCGCTGACCGCAACATGACCGTGAAGGGCGGCAAGTACCTGGAAGAATTTGCGCTTGCCGATACCATTGTTTTCGACAAGACAGGAACTCTCACCAAGGCGGAACCGAAACTTGAACGTGTTATTCCGTTCGGAAACCGCAGCGAAGACGAAATCCTTCGCATCGCCGCTTGCATCGAGGAGCATTTCCCGCATAGCATGGCGCGCGCCATTGTGCGCGGGGCTGCCGAAAGGGGAATCGACCACGAAGAAGAACACGCTGACGTGAAGTACATTGTGGCACATGGAATCGCGACGACTCTCGATGGCGAACGCGCTGTTATCGGTAGCAAGCATTTCGTAGTCGAAGACGAAAAAATCGCGGTGGGCGAGGCGGAACAGAAAAAGATTGACGAACTCGCCGGAGCCGCATCCGTGATTTACCTTGCTATTGGCGGGAACCTTGCGGGCGTGCTTTGCATTAGCGATCCTCCGCGAGACGAAGCAGCAGAAGCGATTCGCATGCTCCGTGAACGCGAGATCAAGCATGTGGCGATGATTACCGGCGATAGCCAGAAGGCTGCTGAACGCACGGCGCAACTTTTGGGCGTCGATACCTTCTTTGCGCAGGTGCTGCCCGAAGACAAGCACCGCTATGTGGAAAAGATGAAGGCCGAAGGCCGCCGCGTGATTATGGTGGGCGACGGAATCAACGATGCTCCTGCCCTTGCCGCCGCGAACGTGTCGGTCGCCATGAGCGATGCCAGCGACATTGCCCGTGAAACCGCCGACGTGACCCTCCGCAGCGAAGACCTGCGCGACCTCGCCGAACTCCGTACGCTGAGTACCCAGCTCATGGACCGCATCCAGGCGAATTACCGCTTTATCGTCGCCTTCAACACGTCGTTACTGGCGGCAGGCTTCTTCGGCTTCTTGGCCCCCTCGACCTCGGCCTTGTTGCACAACCTCTCGACCATGGCAATCTGTGCCAAGAGTATGACCCCGCTAAAACGCGCGTAGGGCCGCAACCCTCAAAAATCACCTAAATTATCAAAAAATGCCCCTGCTCAGAGCTACTTGAGCGGGGGCACCTTTATTCCCAAAGAGACACAAAAGAGGGAATTGATTTTTTGATTCAACCTAACAAGCCTGAGTCCGAAAGCTATGGCGACATTCTGAATTAGACTTGTCTAACTAAAAGTTAGATAAAACTAACTGCAAAAACAAGGGTAAAATGGCAAAAATAATGTAAATTTTCCTTATAAAATTAGTCTTCTCTAAATAAATACGAATTCGGTAATATTTTTAGCCTTGCCTAATTAGATTTATTAAACTATATTAGCCGCGTCTAAATAAGGCTGGTTGAAATGGACCATACAAAATTGACTCAAAGCTTAGAAGATTACCTGGAAATGGTGCACATGTTGCGCCTGGCGAACGGGCTTGCCCGCGTCAAGGATATTGCGGCGGCTCTTGCCGTGAAAATGCCGTCGGTCGCAAAGGCCATGGTTGAACTCAAGAAAATGGGCCTTGTAAGGCAGGAACCCTACAGCGGTGTAGAACTCACCGAAGAGGGTGAACGCGTTGCCGCCATGATTTTGAATCGTCATATTCTTCTGAAGGGTTTCCTGATTAAGCTGGGCGTGTCCGAGGCGATTGCCGACAAGGACGCCTGCTGC
>NZ_ONDD01000034.1 GCF_900316465.1 uncultured Fibrobacter sp.
GAGAAAAAATGGATCAGATTGTTAAAAAGGTTCAAGAACTAGGACTCACACTTCCCAAATGCCCGGCTCCACTTGCCGCTTACGTACCTGCCACCCGTAATGGCGACACTATTTATGTTTCGGGCCAATTGCCCTCGATTAACGGAGACTTTTCAGCTTTCTGTGGCTCTGTTCCGACCGAAGTTTCTGTTGAAAAGGCTGCCGAAGGCGCTGCAATTTGCCTTATGAACAACGTAGCTGCCGCACTCACGCTGCTCGAAGAAGACGAAACGCTTCGACTCGTGCAAATGCAGGGTTTTGTGCAGTCTGCCGCCGGATTCCACGAACAGCCGGCCGTACTGAATGGCGCCAGCGAACTTGCCGTGAAGATTTTTGGTGAAAACGGAAAACATGCCCGTACGGCAGTGGGCGTATCGAATTTGCCCAAGAATGTGGCGGTCGAAATCAGCTGCACTTTCCAGGTTTTGAAGGCGGAAGCCAAGTTCAACGGCCGTTACGGCTGGATTGAAGGCTAAAAAAAGTCCATTTTTCATAAAAAACGCCTTTTTAGAGACCCTTTCGGCTTCCGAGAGGGTCTTTTTATTCAAACTTCAATCCAAAAGTACATGATTTACGTTATTCAAAATTCAAAAATAACCAAACTTACATCAAAAACACGCAGATTTTCATAACCAAAAACAACAATATTTTCAAAAATAGGTACAAAATATGTAAAGTTTTCAGACTACGAGACATAAAAAAACTCAACTTTTCAAAAAATCTTAAAAATTTTTAGATATTTTAGAGTAAATCTCTTGCCACTGGGGGGCATTCGTTCTATATTTCAGCCATATTTTTAAAACAAGAACCTAATTTAGATAGGAAAAGTTATGGCAAATTCTCCATTAAGTGGCGCAGAGGTGATTATCGAATGCCTCAAGCGCGAAGGAATTGATACCATTTTCGGTTATCCCGGTGGATCGGCCATCCCGATGTTCGATGCCATTCTGGATTCCAATATTAAAGTAGTGTTGACCCGCCACGAACAGGGTGCTACCCACATGGCCGACGGTTACGCTCGCCAGACCGGCAAGGTCGGCGTCGCTCTCGTCACTTCTGGTCCGGGCGCCACCAACACCTTTACCGGTATCTACACCGCCCTTATGGATTCTAGCCCGATCGTGGTTCTTGCCGCCCAGACGACTACTCCGAACTTGGGTAAGGACGCCTTCCAGGAATGCGACACCAGCGGTATGACTTTTGCTGCTGTGAAACATTCTTACTTGGTGAAGGACTCCAACGACTTGCCGCGCATTATGAAGGAAGCCTTCCACATCGCACGCAGCGGCCGTCCGGGTCCCGTGCTTATTGACTTGCCGAAGGACGTGACTGCAGGCCCCTGCACCGCTCCGTTCACCGACAAGATGGACCTTCCGGGTTACAAGATCCCGAGCTACGCTTCTACCGAAAGCATCGAAAAGGCTGCTGAATACTTGAAGAAGTCCAAGAAGCCGCTCTTGCTCGTGGGTCACGGTGCCATGATTTCTGGCGCTAGCCGCCAGGTGAAGGAACTCGCCGAAAAGTTGAACGCCCCCGTGTGCTGCACTTTGCTCGGCCTCGGCACCTTCCCGACCGACCACGAACTTTCTTTGGGTATGCTCGGCATGCACGGCACCGTGTACGCCAACAAGGCTGTTCTCGATTGCGACTTGATTCTTTCGATCGGTAGCCGCTGGGACGACCGCATTACCGGTAAGCTTGACGTGTTCTGTAAGGACGCCATCAAGATGCACATCGACATTGACCCCGCCGAAGAAGGCAAGGTGTTGCAGCCAGATGTGTTCATGTGCGGCGATGCAAAGCTCGTTCTGGAACAGCTCCTCCCGCTCGTGGGCAAGCTCGACACCGCCGAATGGGTGAAGACTTGCCAGTCCTGGAAAAAGCGTTTCCCGCTGACCTACCCGAAGCAGGGCGGTCTCCGTATGCAGCATATTGTTCAGACGGTTAGCGACCTCACGCAGGGCAAGGCCATTGTCACGACTGACGTGGGCCAGCACCAGATGTGGGTGGCACAGTTCTTCCACACCAATTATCCGCGCCAGCTCCACTCCAGTGGCGGCGCAGGCACCATGGGCTTTGGCCTTCCGTCTTGCATTGGCGCCGCTTTCGGCAACGAAACCGGTTGGCCGGTGGTTACCTTCTGCGGTGACGGTGGTTTCCAGATGACCGAAGCAGAACTTGCAACGGCCGCTATTCACAAGCTCCCCATCAAGATTTTCGTGATGGACAACAAGTACCTGGGCATGGTGCGCCAGTGGCAGGACATGTTCTACGACAAGCGTTACAGCTGCGTGGACATGAAGGGCAACCCCGACTTCGTGAAGCTCGCTGAAGCTTACGGTATTCTGGGACTCCGCATCAAGCGTAGCGCCGACGCCGAACGCGTAATCCAGAAGGCTCTGGAATACAACGAAGGCCCGGTGCTCATCCACTGCGAATGCGAAAAGGAAGACAACGTGTTCCCGATGATTCCGGCCGGTGCTCCGATTACGAGCATGATTACCGAACAGCCGAAGACTCAACTTGAAAAGCCCACGGGATCGACCTAAGGAGATAAGCCATGTTAAAGGATAAAGCACATTCTATTAGTTTGTTAGTTGCAAACCGCCCGGGCGTGCTCGTGCGCATCGCCCTCGTGTTCTCCCGTCGTGGTTACAACATCGATTCCCTGGTGGTCTCCCCCACGCTCGACCCGAACTTTAGCCGCATGAACATCATCGCTCACGGTAATCCCGAGATCTTGATGCAGATTATCAAGCAGCTCGAAAAACTCGTGGACGTGGTGCAGGCCAAGGACCATACCGATACCGACGCCGTGGAAAAGGAACTCGCGCTCATCAAAGTGCGTTGCACTCCGGACCAGCGTACCGAAATTCTGCAGCTTTGCGACCACTTCCACGCCAATACCGTGGACATGACCGCTACTTCGATGATCATCCAGATCACCGGAAACAGCCAGAAGGTCGACACGCTCAAGAGCCTGTTGCAGAAGTTCGAAATCGTCGAATACATTCGCACGGGTAAGGTTATCATGCTCCGCGGCGAAGAACAAACGTAGCGGAAAAAAAAGACCGCTCAGCTCTTACGCATATCGGAAATCCGCCTCAAAAGGGCGGATTTTCTTGTATTTGGTCACAGGTTTTTGCAAAACAGCTTTTCTTATAGAAATCGGGGGCTAGTTTATATATATTTTGATTTGATGGAAGGAGTTCTGCTATGAAAATCGAGAAGAAAATCGTCAAAAACAGCGCGAAGCTAAGCCTTGCCGCCAAGAGCGCCATTGCAGCCTCGTTCGGTATTGCAGCAGTCGCATTGACTGCTTGTGAAGAAAGCGGCGATGTTGCAGCACCGGACCCGACCGATCTTGAGAAGCCTGAAACAGGGGCACCCGAAACCGAGTCTCCGAGCAGCTCTAGCATCGTCGATATTCCTCTGAGCCACGAGACCCTCAGCAGTTCGGCAGTCGAAGCGCTGTCGTCTGCAGCAGAACCAGATTTTCCGCCTCAAGCTGGAATCATTCCTCCTGACGAACAATACGTAGAATCCAGTTCTTCTTCCGAAGTCAAGCCCCTGAGCAGTTCTTCTTACGATGAACCGTATCCGCCTCCTGAAGCAGGCGTTATCGA
This sequence comes from uncultured Fibrobacter sp., assembly GCF_900316465.1. Classification (NCBI taxonomy): domain Bacteria; kingdom Pseudomonadati; phylum Fibrobacterota; class Fibrobacteria; order Fibrobacterales; family Fibrobacteraceae; genus Fibrobacter; species uncultured Fibrobacter sp. The sequence continues at coordinate 3,666 of NZ_ONDD01000034.1, forward strand.
AGCTCCCGATGAAAGCGACTTCGAAAGCAGTTCTTCAAGCGAAGTGAATGAGCAAAGCAGCTCCGCTGAAGAACCGGAGCCGCTTCCAGGCGACCCGATTATAGAAGAAAGTTCTTCGAGCGAAGTAGAACAGCCCACCAGTTCATCCGTCGATATACATGAAGTATGCCCGGACAACGACCCGTTCTGCATCCAGGTTCACATGTGTAACAACGAAGATGGCTGCATGGTCGCAAGCATGGTATCCACTTACGAACGATTTGACACCGCCGGATGAATTTAGTTCTATGCCTTACGGAACAGTGCAACTTGCGCTGTTCCTATTGTTATTATAAGGACACGCAATCCGCTCGCCACAATGTGATGGACGACGAAACGCTCGAGCAGGCAATTCGCGTGGGGCTAGAACGCAGCCTGTTTTTCAAGCAAAGCTATTTGAACATTACCTTTTTCGGTGGCGAACCATTACTGCGCAAAGACGCCATTTTCAAGGGTGTAAACATGGGCAAGGCATACCTTGCCGAAGCCATAGACAAGGGCGAAGCTCCCAGCAACTTCAAGCTCAACTTTGCAGTCAACACGAACGGCACGCTCTTCGACGATGCTTTCTTTGATTTTTGCGAGCGAGAGCATTTCCGCATTTACCTGTCGCTCGACGGTCCGGAACACCACCACAATATTGCACGCCGCACCGTAAACAACGGCGGCAGTTTCAAGGACATCGAGAAATACATTCCGCGATTCGTAAAGCTAGGCGCCGTCGCCTTAAGTACCGTAACACGCGCCCACATCGAGACCCTTGCCGAAAGCGTCAAGTGGTTACACGAGCAAGGATTCAGGAGCCTTACCACAAGCGTCGACTTTGACGGCAAATGGACCGGCGAAGATTTTGACAGACTCGCCTTGCAATACCAGAAGATGGCCTTGTACTGGAAGGAATGCCGCGAAAAAGGCGACAAGATGTTCCTAGGCACGATTCAGGATAAAATAAAATTATACCTTGCGAATTTGCGGTACCGGCAATATTCCTGCCACGTATACAACGGAGCCATTGGCGTCGCCACCAACGGCAACATGTTTCCGTGCACCAGGTTCATTACTTCGAACGAGAATCCACCTTACTTACAAGGTAACGTCTTTACCGGATTTAACGAAGAAGCTTGCGAACAAATTAGACTGTTCCTGGACACCGACAAAAAGGAATGCGAAGGCTGCGACATTCGCTACCGCTGCTGCGCACACGAATGCGCCTGCACTTCTTTTTACAGTACGGGTACGATCGAGGGCGTATCGCCCGAAGTCTGCACGCACGAGCGCATGCTCGCCGAAATCACCGACAAATTAATTTTGCAATAAGAATTACAAGTTCTCTGGAAAGCCGTAAAAGGAGATCCCGGCATTCGCCGGGATGACAAAGAGAGCGTCAAGATTGTCAACGAGGGAATCAAAAACCGAGAACGGCTTCGGAGATTTCGTTGGCTTCGTCGGAATAATCGTCGGCATAGTCCGGATTAAATTCGCCCCAGCCATCGCTGACGCCGCAACCCACACCCACATCTAAAGAAGACCACTTGAACGCACCGAACACGTGTTCGAAGCGATCCATCAAGTCGGCAAAGAAATCTTCGGGGAGTTCATCTTCGATGAGTACGGAGCCATCCATTGCCAAGAGTTCGCCTTCGGGCAATTCTTCGAAGCGGCATTCATATTCATCCATCATGACGTCGTCAACCGAGTACCACTCGCCCGAATCTTCGCTGGGCAAATCCATTTCTGGATACTGCTCCATCAGGGCATCATAAACGGCGGAAAGCTCGTCGGTGGTTCCGACAAAGCGCATCAGTATTCGACAATTCATAGAGTCTCCATTCTTAAAGCAAATATAGCCGTTTTTGCTCAAAAAATGAACTTTTGATTACAAAAGGGGCTTTTAAAGCCCTAAAAAGGGTAAAATGGAACCTTTTGTACCACATAAATTTTTTATATCACACTTTTTCTGCATAAATAAGAAAAAAGTAAGAATTTTTTCAGTTTTTTCCTTGTCGGGTTGCTCAAATTTTTATATCTTATGTATCAGAACTCTTTGTTCTCCTCCTAACCCCCAAAAAACTGGTCCGGCTCTGCTGGGCCAGTTTTCTTTTATAAAAAAGCCGAAATTCGCGAAAAAAGCTAAATATTGCACACAAAGTGTGCATTTAGTACGGCTCAGTCATGGTCAAAAAAAATGTTATTTTGCCGCGACTTTCGCCTTTTGCTAAATTTGGGGTCACTATGAAAAAGTCAGTACCTATCACACTGCTCACCGGTTACCTCGGAGCCGGAAAAACCACCCTTCTCAATTTTGTTCTCAACAACCAGCAAGGTTACCACGTCGCCGTGATCGTAAACGACATCGGCGAAGTGAACATCGACCAGACTCTTATTGAAAAAGGCGGAAACATCACCAAAGAAGATTCTGGAAAGGTTGTTCCGCTGTCTAACGGCTGCATTTGCTGCTCCCTGAAGACCGACCTTTTGGAACAAATTGCCGAACTGTTGGAAATGAACAAGTTCGACTATATTCTGATTGAAGCGAGCGGTATTTGCGAACCCATTCCTATCGCACAGACTATTTGCATGGCCGGCGCCCAGTTGCAGAGCCGCGACGGCCGTCCGCTCCCCTGCCACCTGGACAACATCGTGTCCGTAGTAGACGTGGCACGTCTCGCCGACGAATTCGCTGGCGGCCAGAAGCTTTTGTCCAAGGATCTTGAAGAAGAAGACATTGCAAACCTCTTGATCCAGCAGATTGAATTCTGCAACACGATCGTGATGAACAAGGTTGATAGTTTGTCCAAAACCGACCTCGAGCACGTGAAGGCCGTGGTTCGCGCCTTGCAGCCCGAAGCCAAGATGATCGAGACGAATTATGGCAAGGTCGAAATGAAGGATATCCTGGACACCAAGCAGTTCGACTTCGAAAAGGTCGGAAACTCCGCCGCCTGGGCCAAGGAACTCATGAAGGAAACGTCTCCTGAAGACGAAGACGACGATGACCATGACGAGCATGAACACCATCATCACGATGATGATCATGACGAACACGAGCATCACCACCATGATCATGATGACCACGACCATGAAGACCATAGCCACTGCGATCACGAACACGGCGTGTGCCATTGCGGCCACCACCACGACAAGGATCATCCGCATGGTGACGAATACGGCATCAGCACGTTTGTGTACGAACGCCGCCGTCCGCTGATTCGTGAACGCTTTGAAGTGTTGCTCGACGACTATCCGACCAGCATTATCCGCACCAAGGGTCTCGTATGGTTCGAAGACGAACGCGATAACAGCTACCTGTTCGAACAGGCCGGCAAGCAGGCTTCTGCCCAGAATTTCGGACCTTGGTTCGCCAGCGAAAGCGAAGCCGAACAGAAGCGCATTCTGCGCGAAAATCCGGATTTGCTCAAGGTGTGGGACGAAAAGTACGGCGACCGTATTATTCGTCTTGTCTTCATTGGCCAGCACATGGACAAGAAGAAGATTATCGCTGCGATGGACTCTTGCCTCGGAGAGTAATCAGCGGAATCTTGGATAGCCGTAAAAGAAGGTCCCACCTTGGTGGCCATGCGCACTAAGCAACAAGTTGCTAAGTGCTGTCCGCCCGGGTCAAGCCCGGGAAGACATTTAAAAACGTCCCGATTATCGGGGCGTTTTTATTTTATATTATATTTCATAAAAAAGGAAGGTAACATGTCTATCGGAATTCCTGAAATCATCTTGATTGTGGTCGTGGTGCTTTTGCTGTTCGGGGCAAAGCGCATTCCTGAACTCGCCCGCTCGCTCGGCAAGGCCCAGAACGAATACAAGAAGGCAAAGGACGCCCTGAAGGAAGAAGCCGAAGACTTGCAGAAGACGGTCGAGAAGGCTGCCGAAGCCGAAGACAAGAAATAAATTCGTTTCGAATGCAAGACGCGGAATCTAGTTTAGTTTCTCACCTGGAAGCGCTCCGGCGAGCGCTGATCCGTTCTTTTGTCGCGCTTGCGATTGGCATTGTCCCGCTCTTTTTAGCTTCGCCCTACGTCCTGGACTGGTTTTGCGAACAAATTACCTTACAGAGCGGAATCACGCTGCATTACTTTTCTCCGATGGAAGTATTCCTGCTGCAACTTAAGATTGCAGCCCTCCTGGACGTCGTTTTATTTTCGCCTTATATCGCCTGGAACATTTGGCAGTTCGTGCTGCCCGCGCTTTATGAAAAAGAAAAGCGATTCATCCGCTCGATTGTCGGGCTTACGAGCGCGCTGTTTATTGCAGGCGTTGCATTCTGCCTGATAGTATGTTTTCCGTTGATTGTGCAGTTCGGCATGAGCTTTGCGGGTGAAACGCTTACGCCCGTATTTGGCGTTTCGAATTTGATTTCGCTTGCGCTCTGGCTTTCGCTTGCGTTCGGTTGCATGTTCCAATTCCCGCTGGTGACGTACACCTTGATTCGCGGTGGCATCGTGAGCTACGAAACGGTTTGCGACAAGCGCCCGTATGTAGTCATCGGAATTCTTGTGGTGGCGGCATTGCTCACGCCGCCCGATATTTTAAGCCAGATTATCCTGGGCGCGCCAACTTACCTGCTTTTTGAAGCCGGACTCTTGGCAGCCCGAAAATTCCGCAATAAAAGCCCGAAATAAAATGCGTTAGTGATCGTCGCACGGATGTGGCAAGACTTGCGCAAGCAAGGCTTGATGAGCCGAAGGCGAGCAGAGCACGACCCGGCGAGGGACGAGCCGGGGAACGCCCCCTCTATATGAAACACTGTGTTGCATATAGAAAATATTTTTAAAAAGAATTGCAAAATCTTGTGATTTTTCTTAAAAAACTTAACTTTTGTTGCATAAAACTATTGACAGGGGGATAAAAAAGAGATATATTCTTGACATAACAGGATGGAAAACAATGAAACCGATAACTGAATACACCGACTTTCGCCAGCTGATGCTGGACTACTACGAAGACCGCAAGCGTCGTTCCGCGTTTTCGTGGCGTGATTTTTCGAAGGCCGCTGGATTTACATCGTCGTCGTACATGAAGGTCGTGTGCGATGGCAAAAGCAAGCTGAGTAAAATCGGCGTGGAACGCACCGGGGTCGCCATGGGCCTCGTGGGATTTGAAATGGAGTATTTCCGAGCCCTCGTGGAATTCGGGCAGGCCGGGACCGAAGACAAGAAGAAGGCTGCGTACGAGAGAATGCTTTCGATTGCCAAGGTTCACAAAGTCCGCGTGATGGAAGGCGACCTGTTCGAATTCTATGATTCCTGGCAAAACCCGGTGGTACGCGAGCTTGCACCCTTGATGCCGGGAGCAACCCCCGGCGAAATGGCCAAAATGTGCTATCCCGAAGTTTCGGCAGCCGAAGTGCAGCAGAGTCTGAACTTCCTGACCAAAGCGGGTCTCCTGAAGAAGGCTGGAGATTCCTTTACGCTGGCCGAGACATCGATCAAGGGCACACCGGACGCCACGCGACTTGCTTTAAGGGGTATGCATCGCATGATGTCCAAGCTCGCCACGCCCGCGATCGACCTCCCTGCTGGCGAACGCAACTTTAGCGGCGTCACCATGGGAGTGTCTCGCGAGAGTTACGACCGCATTGTCAAAGTATTGGACGAATGCCGCCGACAGATTATCGCGATTGCCGCCGAAGACAAGAGCATCGAACAAGTTTATCGTTTGAATTTACAATTATTCCCGCTTACTAAAAGCGTAAAGGAGAGCAAAAATGAAGAAGCTTAACATTTGCATCGCGGGCGCACTCGCCCTTCTCTGCACAAACTGCGGAGATTCCAATAGCGTAAACGTCACGGGCACAGCCGAAGACGTGAACGAAATCGCCGACAAGGGTTCCTCTAGCTCGGGCACTCCCGGGGCCGAATCCTCTAGCAGCGTAGACGAACAGCAGACGAATTCTTCGTCGAGCGGAGATGCACAGACTCCGCAGATTAACGACGGCTCGCTGGAAGCCTACCTGCAGCAATACGGTCTCGAAACCAAGCACCGTTTCGACAAGGCCGTGCTTGCATTTAACAAGAGCGAAATGGTCTCCAGGACTCCGGCTATGGATGGCTCCACAAATTCCACAGAATTTGATGGCGAAGGTGTCCGCAAGTTTGTACAGCAGAACATCGGCGCTATAGAAGCGCTGTTCCCGAAGGCTGCCGCCAAGTACGCCGACCTGGTTGAAGCCACCAAGAACGGCACGAACGAATGTTCGCTCTACTCCTTCAACCTCTACGGCAACGAAAAGTATGCCGGCCACGTGCTGGAATACGTCTCCCCCGACACCATGAAGGTCGTGGATATCGAAGCCAAGAACTGCGAAGAAAATACGAGCAACCAGATTGTTCGATTCCTGTTCAGCTACTGCGGTGACGTGAGCGAGGAACCGGTCGTTGAACGCACCACGGCAAAGTCGGACATCGCCAAGGAAAACTGCCCTGCCAGCAAGACCGACGACGAGTGGGTCAACGTGATTGACTCGAAGGATATCGTCACGAGTTCCTCTTCGGAAACACCGAGTTCTTCTGCCGCAGAAAATCCGGCATCCAGCTCCAGCAAGGAAGTCGAAACGTGCAGGCACATTTCAGATAACGAAGCATTGAAGCAAGGTGCCAATTGCAACTCCAGTACCGACACCGAAACCGTTATCGATTGCGTTACCGACAAAGAATACATTTGTGCTGCAAATTACTGGACACTGGCAGAGATATGCGCACCGGGCAGCGACTGTGACGGTGACGGCATTCCTGACGGAGTTCGCAGAATTGACTTGGAGCCCTGCGATACCGACACATTGCTCTATTTCTACGGACGCAGTTACCAGTGCATTGAAAACAAGTGGGTGTACCTGCCGCCTCCGGGCCCAGACAGCACCTATTCCCAGGCACGTAATGTCTCGGTACAGCCCCGCCAGGGAATGGCCGTAACCCCGCGTGTCGTGATAGTAAAGAATGCCGACGGAACCGTTTCTATCCGCGATGACGGTTACTACGTCACAAACAACTTCGTTATCAAAGATGTTTACACAGAACTTTCTGGTGATACCATCATCGTAGACGTCATCTACCCTGACGGAGCAAACCTACACTCCTACCAGATTAGCGCGCTCACGTTTACCGTCAGCAAGGAATACACAAACGTCAAGTACCTGAAGTACAAAGACGATGATCGTGTAAAGCCTTTGTTCGAGGAAGACGAATTGCTCCCCTGCGCAAGCTCTTCGACTTGCCAAGAGTGCGGAGAAGGTCTCGATTGTTAATCCGCTTTATCTCTTAAAGCGAACCGACAACTCGTTTAGCATCGGCCATGGCGCGGACCACAAGGGACGCGCCATTTGCACAGTCACCGACTGCGTAAATGTGGCGAGCGGGATCCGGAATGATCGCGGTACGCGGTGTCAGCTGCAGGCCCAAATCGTTCACGATGCCCTCGGCCGGAACTCCGGTAAAGCCCATAGCGAGCACAACAAGGTCGGTATCGATGACTTCAGTAGAATTCGGAACTTCGTTCGGCTTGAGCGGGCGCCCCTGCGGGGACATTTCCCATTCCACGCGGACAGCTTCGACACCTGCGACACGGCCATCTTTCACGATGAACTGCTTGGAAGATACATTCCAGCGACGTTCACCGCCTTCATGCTGAGCGTAGCTGGTACGCAGCATGTACGGCCAATCCGGCCACGGAGTGGACGGAGAACGTTCCTCGGGCGGCTTGGGCATAAATTCCACCTGGAGCACGCTTTCGCAGCCTTCGCGGATTGCCTTACCCACACAGTCGTTACCCGTATCGCCACCGCCAATTACCAAGACCTTGCGGCCCTTGGCGCTGAACTTTTCAGGATTCGTTTCGCCGGGTTTGTTTGCGCCATGCAAGAAATCGAGTGCGAGGAAGATACCTTCGGCTTCGCGGCCCGGGATTTTCAAGTCGCGGGCATTCGGCGTACCGATAGCGAGGAAGACTTCGTCAAAATTCTTGTGGATGTATTCCGCCGAAATGTCCTTGCCGATTTCGGTGCTGCAGACAAACTTGATGCCGGCTTCTTCGAGGAGCTTGACGCGGCGATCGATGACCGACTTGTCGAGTTTCCAGTTCGGAATACCGTAGCGCAGGAGGCCGCCCACCTTTTCACGCTTTTCGTAAACGGTAACGGCGTAGCCCTTGCGGCGGAGCGCTTCGGCAGCAAAGAGGCCTGCAGGACCCGAGCCGATCACCGCGGCAGTCTTGCCGTTCCATTCTGCAGCAGGGAGCGTTACGCGGCCTTCTTCGAAGGCGGTTTCGATGATATACTTTTCAATCTGGCGAACCATCACCGGGTCGTTATGCACGTTGCCCGTACAAGCGGATTCGCAAAGTGCGGGGCAAACGCGGCCCGTAAATTCGGGGAAGAACGCCGTCTTGCTGATGATGTTGTAGGCACGTTCGGCATTCCCTGCAGCGACAGCCGCATTGAATTCGGGCACCAGGTTACCAAGCGGACAACCCGCACCGTGACAGAACGGAATGCCACACGTATGGCAGCGTGAACCCTGCTGCACGATTTCCAGTGAAGTCAACTTGCGTTCGACTTCGTTGTTGTCCTTGATTCGCTCTTCGACAGGGCGGTAAACATCTGCGATTCTTTTAATTTCTTCCATATATACCTCAGCCCTTCTTTGCCAATGCGTTACGATAGTCGACCGGGAAGATCTTTACGAACTTCGGACGTTCGCTGTTCCAGTTTTCAAGGATGCGCTTACCCTTTTCGCTACCCGTTGCCTGAACGTGCTGTTCAATAAAGTCAATGAGTTCGCGTTCGCTGTCGGTACCGGCAAGCACACTTTCAAGGTCCACGGAGCCCACGTTGCAGCTTAGGTCGAAGTGACCCGTTTCGTCGTACACGTAAGCAAAGCCACCAGTCATACCTGCGGCGAAGTTCACGCCTACGCGACCGAGCACGACCACGCGACCACCCGTCATGTATTCGCAACCATGGTCACCCACGCCTTCCGAGACAAGGAGCATGCCGGAGTTACGGATACCGAAGCGTTCGCCAGCGAGACCGTTGATGAACACCTTACCGCTAGTACCACCGTAACCAATCACGTTACCGGCAATGACGTTGTCTTCGGCCTTGAAGGTGGCGTTGTGCGGCGGGCGCACGATAATCTTACCGCCCGAGAGGCCCTTACCCATAAAGTCGTTGGCTTCGCCTTCCAGATCGAGCGTGACACCCGGAGCAAGGAAGGCACCGAAGCTCTGGCCCGCGACACCCTGAAGGTGAATGCGGATGGTATCTTCGGGGAGGCCCTTCACGCCAAAGTGTTCGTCCACTTCGCCGGAAAGTTCCGTACCCACCGTACGGTCGGTGTTGTGCACCACCGTGCAGAGTTCCACGGCAGTACCCTTTTCGAGGGTTTCCTTGACGAACGGCAAGAGTTCGCGGCGGTCGAAGTTGACCAGTTCTTCCTTGACGTAGTTCTTGTCGAAAGACTTGACGCCACCCTTGACGGTTTCGAAAATCTTGGAGAAGTCGAGGTTCTTGGCCTTGTAGAAGGCGATGGCGGAATCCTTTTCGAGGAGGTCGCTACGGCCGCAGGCTTCTTCGAGAGAGCGGAGACCGAGGCTTGCGAGGATTTCGCGGACTTCGTCGGCGATGAAGAACAGGAAGTTTTCAACGTATTCCGGCTTGCCAGCAAAGCGCTTGCGGAAGTCGGCATCCTGCGTTGCAATACCCATGGGGCACTGGTTCGTATGGCACTTGCGGTCCATCACGCAACCAAGGCTTACGAGAAGGTTCGTAGCAAAGCCGAATTCTTCGGCACCGAGGAGGGCTGCCACCACAATGTCGCGGCCCGTCTTGAGCTGGCCATCGACCTGGAGCTTGATACGACCGCGCAAGTCATTGAGCACAAGGGTCTGTTCCGCTTCGGCAATACCGAGTTCCCACGGGAGGCCGGCATGCTTGATAGAGGTCAGCGGAGATGCACCCGTACCGCCATCGTGGCCAGAAATGAGCACCACGTCGGCATGAGCCTTGGCAACACCGGCTGCAACCGTACCCACACCCACTTCGGACACGAGCTTCACGGAAACACGAGCCTTCGGGTTGGAGTTACGCAGGTCGTAAATGAGCTGGGCCAAGTCTTCGATAGAGTAAATATCATGGTGCGGCGGAGGAGAAATCAGCGACACATTCGGCGTACTGTGACGGATACGAGCCACAAAGTCGTTCACCTTGTGAGCAGGCAGCTGGCCACCTTCACCGGGCTTTGCACCCTGAGCCATCTTGATCTGCAAATCCTTTGCGTGGCGCAGGTAGTCAATCGTGACACCAAAGCGGCCCGAAGCAATCTGGCGGATAGCGGAGCTACGGATATCACCGTTCGGAGCCGGAGTATCGCGATCCGGGTCTTCACCACCTTCACCGCAGTTGCTCATGGCACCGATGCGGTTCATGGCGATAGCGATGGTTTCGTGAGCTTCGGGGCTCAAAGAACCAAGGCTCATAGCGCCAGCCACAAAGTGCTTGACAATGGATTCGCGGCTTTCGACTTCGGAAATATCGATCGGAGTCGCTTCCTTGAACTTGAAGAGGCCGCGGAGCGTTGCCTGACGTTCGGACTGATCGTTAATGAGCTTGCTGTAAACCTTGAACTTTTCGTAGTCGCCACCCTGCACAGCCTGACGGAATGCGGCCAAGGACTGCGGAGTCCACAAGTGCTTTTCGCCTTCCTTGCGGTAAGCGTACTGACCACCGGACTGAAGCACCTTGCTTGCGTCGGCAAAGGCAATCTTCTGACGTTCGCCCACTTCGGTAGCGATTTCTTCGAGACCGATACCTTCGATGCGGCTTGCGGTACCCGGCAGGAACTTTTCGACGAGTTCCTTGTTCAGGCCAACAGCTTCGAAAATTTGGGCGCTGCGGTAGCTACGGAGGGTAGAAATACCCATCTTCGACATAATCTTGAGGAGGCCCTTATCGACAGCCTTCACGTAGTTGGCGGCAGCCGTCACCGGATCCACATCGAGGTCGCCGTTGTGGCACATGTTGGTAATGCTCTGGAAGGCAAGATACGGGTTGATGACCGTGGCACCGAAACCGAGCAACAGGGCAAAGTGCATGACTTCGCGGACTTCACCGGACTGCACCACCAGACCGATTTCAGGACGTACACCGGCTTCTACAAGGGCGCGGTTCACGCTAGCCGTTGCAAGCAGCGACGGAATAGGCACGTAACCCCAATCGATGTTCTTGTCAGTCAGAACGATGATATCGAAACCGTCATTCACGGCACGCACGGCATCGCCAGCGAGGTTCTGCAAGGCGGCTTCTAGGACTTCCCCATTGCCACCGAGCGGGAACTGCATCTTGAGTTCCTTGGCCTTGAAAGCCTTATCGCCGATGTTTTCAAAGCGGCGGATTTCGTCTTCGGTCACGATCGGGCGCGGGATCTTGATGAGGTGCGCCTGTTCCGGAGTTTCTTCGAGGATGTTGCCGTGGTTACCGATGTAGGTCGTAAGACTCATCACCAATTCTTCACGAATCGGGTCAATAGGCGGGTTCGTCACCTGAGCGAACAGCTGCTTGAAGTAGTTGAACAGCGGCTGCGGCTTGTCAGAGAGCACGGCGAGAGCGGCGTCGTTACCCATAGAACCGATAGGTTCTGCACCGTTCTTGGCCATGGGCTGCAAGATGATGGAGAGGTCTTCGGCAGAGTAACCAAAGCGCTTCTGCTGAACCAGAATATCGTCAGGAACGTCGGCCGGGTTAATTTCGCTAAAGAGGCCGCGAACGCTCATCTTGTTTTCGGCGACCCAGCGGCGGTACGGCTTGCTACGGGCCACGTAAGCCTTCATTTCGGCATTTTTCAAGATGTGGTGATTTTCGAGGTCGAGGTAAATGATTTCACCGGGTTTGAGGCGGCCCTTTTCTTCGACTTCGTCATCCTGCAGGTCGAGCACACCCGTTTCAGAAGCCATCACGAAGAGACCGTCTTTACATAAAGTGTAACGCGCCGGACGAAGGCCGTTGCGGTCGAGGATTGCACCGGCGTTCACACCGTCAGAGAAAGCGACAGCAGCAGGGCCATCCCATGGTTCCATAAGCATGGATTCGTATTCAAAGAAGCCACGCACGTCGCGGCCCAGGTAATGCTTTTGACCCCATGCCTGCGGCAAGAGCATCATCATCGCATGCGGGAGGCTACGGCCCGCAGCGACGAGAAGCTCAAACATGTTATCAAGGCTGGCAGAGTCGCTCTGGCCCGGCATAATCAGCGGCAAGAGCTTTGGCAAATCATCACCGATGACGTCGCTCTTCAGGAGCGGTTCGCGGGCGCGAAGGCTGTTCAGGTTACCGCGCAGGGTGTTGATTTCACCGTTATGAGCGAGGTAACGGAACGGGTGCGCGAGCGGCCAAGTTGGGAACGTGTTGGTAGAATAACGCTGGTGAACGAGAGCCAAGGGGCTTTCGAAATCGAGATCGTTCAGGTCCTTATAGAAGCCTTCGATCTGGCTTGCGAGCAACAGGCCCTTGTAAACGATACTCTTGCGGCTGCAGCTGCAAACATACACACCCTTGCAGGTCTTTTCGACCAAGCGGCGCACCACATAAAGCTTGATATCGAATTCTTCGTTGGTCTTGAACTTGGAGCCGTCAAAGAATACCTGGCGAATGTGCGGCAGGGTTTCGCGAGCCGTGTGACCGATGGTAGCGGGGTTCACCGGAACTTCGCGGAACTGGATGACATCTACACCTTCAGATTCGGCAACGCGCTTGATTTCGGCATCCAGGGCGTCGGCCGCGAGCGTATTTTCGACAAAGTACATGGCCACGCCGTAACGGGCCGGAAGATTCGGGTACAGCTTGCGGAAGAACTTATGCGGCATAGAAAGCAAAAGGCCAGCGCCGTCACCCGTTTCAGGGTCGCCACCAGCCGCACCGCGGTGCATGAGCCTTTTCAAGACCGTAATACCCTGCAACACAATCTGGTGCGAGGCAACATTATTAATATTGGCAACTAGGCCGACACCGCAGGCGTCGTGTTCGTTGGCCGGATCGTAAAGTGCTTGAGCGTTCATAAATAATCCTTGTTTTTACTTTTTTGCGCTCCGTATTTGCAAAATCCGTGCCAAATGGACAAAACCACCCGTCAATTATTGAAAAAGCGGTCAAAAATGTAAAACAAAAGCCGAATCATAAAATTCGGCTAAATTTTCGATTTCAAAAATTGTAAAGAATTACAGCGATTTTACATCAGATGTAAAGCATAAACTTTAACACACACTTTTAATTCTTGACGCAGCGAACCGACAAGCTAAAAGATAACGATTTATCAAGATAGAGAGAATCGAGAGTTTCTGTCCGGAACAATAGATCTTTCGCCTCATCCGATCGGTCGCTTATCCAAAATATCGCACCAACTCCTTCGCTTGACATTCTTCCCGACAAGTCCCATCCAGCAGCAATCGCAGAAAAGCCAAATTCATTTGTTCCCGTTGGCGCAGATTTTTCATTAGAGGTGAAACCAACCGACGATTTCAAAGCAGTCCCTACCGGAGTATCCGTCTGTGAAGCCACGTAATCATTCAAGATTTTCCAGTCTTTTTTCGATGGAATATGCCACCCTATAGGACAAACGTCTCGATACAAATCATTCTGTTTCGCCATTGCTGTTTTTCGTTTATAAAGTCGCCCATAGACTTCACAATTCGCCGCATTATTGTTGTAGCAGGAACTTCCATAGATGGCTTTGTAATTTAGATTCTCGGCAAACCACTCCTGGTCACCGACAACGACAGTTTTATAAACTGTTCCATCGCGTTCATCCTGAAACGAACCATATTGAGCTTTCGAAGAAAAGATTTGATTTCGTTCAAATGTATGCGACAACAAACCTGTTGTATCGTAATTTATAGTTTCAACATTTCCTCGATTTTTTATACAGCGGACATACAGTTTGTTTTGCTTGTAATACGCAGTAAGTTCATTCGAATTCTTTGCTAGACTAAATACATAGCCACAATCTGCACGGTCCTCATATTTAGCAGAATTGTATTCATCAACGCTCCAAAATAAAGCATTGTCAGATCGCTCAACAAAAATAGGGAATGCAGTGAACCCATATTTATCAAGCCTACCTGGACCCCATCCATATATAGATTGTAGGCTCATAGCAACATTACCATTGCCTTCCCGTGTACTGATAAAAGATCTCAGTTCATTCCAGTCTGCATTATTCGGAATATGCCACCCTTCTGGACACACCCCCTGGTGTTCAAGCCAGATTTCACCTTCAGGGACTCTACCGGCTTGGTTCACATAACTTACGTTCATAGCAGCAGTCCAACTATACCGACGGCCATTATCTTCACATTCACTTTCGTATTGTATTTTATTTCCTTCGTTCAAATTACAGCTTGTCTGATTAAGCAAATTATTTTCAAGAACGGCATCCGCCTCTCCATTAGTGAACTTGGCGAATTTAAGATTTTCGGCCATCCAGGTTTGATTCCCTATTTCCGTAGTCCTATAGGTTCGACCGTCACGGGGATCAATCAGGGTTCCATATTTAAAATCCTTGTTTACATATTCTTCTATTGGAACGACTCCGAAATGAATGTCCATATTGTGCCACCTCATATTCCCCCATTCTTTACGACAATAGTATGTTCTCGACGTATCAATAAGACCTTTAGCCTTTTCACCTTCCTCATTACAAATCAGGCCTTCGGTGTTTTCGTCATCTGAAATCAGGCTCAAATCTATTTCCGAAGAACTCGAGAGGTCCTCTACGCTTGACGAGGAATTTTCAGCAGAATCCGAGGACAAATTGTTTGAATTTGAAGAAGACGCTGTTGCACTAGATGAAGATTCTTTTGTTTGAGAACTCAACGGCACAGCAGATTCGCTCGATGAAGAATCCTCCATTTTGGAAGAGGAACTTTCTCCCAAAGGAATTTCTTTTGCGGAAGACGAAGATATTTTCGCGGACGAAGACAGTTCCGTTTCAGCGGAGCTAGACAAATATTCAACCTCTGTATTAGAACTAAGTGATTCTAACTGTTCTACCCCAGCAGCAGAATTATCATTTTCTCCGCATGCAGCAAACAGCAAGGCAAACAAAACGCTATAGGAAAGTTTTTTCATCATTTTTAATATAGAAAAAGCTTCTATTTTGAAAAAAAAAGTACTATTCGAACACTTTCTTCTTGCGTTGGTCGCGACCGATCAAAATAAGGCTCACGACCACATCGGCAAGCAGTGCCACCGAGGTGAAAATCCATGCGGTAGAATGCCCGCAGGTTACCTGGAAGAACAGCACCGAGAGGCTCCAGCCAATAATTGTCTGGAACACCATCATGAGTGTTCCGTAGAAGCGCCCGAGTTCGCGGAAGGCGGTACCCATGGCGGCAAGACACGGCACATAGAGCAAGATGAACAGCAAGTAGGCCAGCACCTGGAAGCGCCCGAGGTTGAAATGCGCCTGCATCGTCTTGTATGCGCCTTCGTTTCCGGCACTTTCGGATTCATCAATCGCATCCTTGACGCCCAGCGGGTTTGCAATCGAGGTAAAGACTTCTACCAGGTTCGCCGGGACACTCACGAGAGCTTCTTTCACCGTGGATTTCAGGCTAAAGCCTTCGTCCGCGGCAGTTTCTTCCGGGGCCGCGTCGGCCTCCCCTACAGCCGCAGAATTTTCAGCCGCGTCGCCCGTGCCCTCGATGGCGTACAGCGAATTGAGCGTTCCGACAATGGCTTCCTTCGCAAAAAGCCCCGTAAAGAGTGCGACCGAAGCAGGCCAGTTATCGCGTTCAACACCGAAGGGTTCGAACACCGGCGTAATCACCGTGCCCACGGCACTCAGCACCGACTTTTCGTTGTTGTCGTTACCGAAACTTCCGTCAGTGCCGACGGAGCCCATAAAGCCGAGCACCGTCACCATGATGAGCACGACCTTGCCCGCGCGGAAAACGAATTCCTTGAGGCGGAGCCATGCATGGCGGAAAAGGTTACGCACCTTGGGCAAATGGTAAGGCGGCAATTCCATGATGAAGGTCGATTCCTTGCCCATGAAAACCGTATGGCGCAAGAGCAGACCGTAAATCAACGCAATCACGATGCCCGTCAGGTAAATCCCGAACACAAGCGTTCCTGCGCTTTCACCGAAGAACGCCGCGCCGAACAGAGCATACACCGGGAGACGCGCGCCGCAGCTCATGAACGGCACCAGGAACAAAGTAAGGAACCTTTCGCGCTTGTTTTCGAGCGTACGCGTGCCCATGAGCGCCGGCACCGAGCAGCCAAACCCCACGATCATTGGCACGAATGCCTTGCCCGGGAGCCCGAGGAACCGCATAAAGCGATCCGCCACGAACGCTGCACGGGACATGTAGCCGGAATCCTCGAGGAACGAAAGGCAAAGGAACATGAAGAAAATGACCGGAATGAACGTCGATACCGTCTGGATGCCCGTACCGATGCCGTTCGCCAACAGCGCCACGACAACGCCCGGAGCGCCAATCTTCGTCAGGAGTTCCGTCATGCCGTCCACAAAGATTCCGCCGAACAGGATGTCGAAGAAATCAATAAACGCACTGCCGACCTTCACCGCAAACCAGAACACCAGATACATGGCGACAAGGAAAAGCGGAATTCCCAGAATGCGGTTCAAGAAGAGCTTATCGAGTTTGTCGGTTCGCGTACGCTTGTTCGTGTTGTCGCGAATCACCGCCTTCGCAATATCGCGGGCGTAGGAGTAGCGGGAATCGGCTAACGCAAATTCCACCTCTTCGCCCAAGTCCTCTTCGATCTTGTCGTGCGGAATTTCGACACCGAGTTCGTCAGCTAGTTCAAGCACTCGCCCGCTATGCTCCAGGTACTGCACCGCCGTCCAGCGGGGGCTTGCACCGAGTTTGTCGGCCACAGGCTTGAGTGGCACCGCAATTTCTTCAATCAGCTTTTCCAGGACTTCGGAATGCTTGACCGCCTTCGGGAGCGGAAGTTCGCGGCTGTTATGCAGCAGCTTGTGCAAGTCGTTCACGAAGCCTTCGCAACTCTTGGGCGACACAGCCGTGAGGCCAATCGCCGTCACGCCGAGGATTTCTTCGAGCTTGTGCAGGTCCACATGGATGCCGCGACTCGCCGCGATGTCCATCATGTTCACCGCCAAGACCATCGGCACGCCCTTTTCCATCAGCTGGCTCGTGAGGAACAGGTTGCGTTCCAGGTTCGTCGCATCCAAAATGTTCACGACCAGGTCCGCCTCGCCCTTGAGCAAG
Source organism: uncultured Fibrobacter sp. (assembly GCF_900316465.1). Lineage (NCBI taxonomy): Bacteria > Pseudomonadati > Fibrobacterota > Fibrobacteria > Fibrobacterales > Fibrobacteraceae > Fibrobacter > uncultured Fibrobacter sp. The sequence continues at coordinate 20,961 of NZ_ONDD01000034.1, forward strand.
TAATCGAGAGCGGCGCGTTCGTCTTCGGAGTTTGCAAACAGTGCGTAAATACCCGGCAAGTCCACCACGCGAATCGTGTGGTTGTCGAGCTTAAACTGGCCTTCCTTCTTTTCGACAGTCACGCCAGGCCAGTTGCCCACAATCTGGTTCGAGCCGGTCAGCGAGTTAAAGAGCGCCGTCTTTCCGCAGTTCGGGTTGCCCGCAATCGCAATCGTGAAAACTTCTTTCTCGATAGGCATCAGACTCTCCTCAACTTGAGCACGTTGGCTTCTTGTTTACGGAGCGAAAGCCTGTACGAAAGCACGCTCACCTCGACCGGGTCGCCGAGCGGAGCCACCTGCAAAACCTGCAGCACCACACCGCGCACAAGCCCCATCGACAAAAGCTTGGACTTGTACTGAGAATCACCCGTGTTGTATCCAATAATTTCGGCCTTGTCGCCTTTTTTTAGTTCCGAAAACTTCGGTTCGTTATTCATACACCAACGATTTACTTTTTCGTAGATTTTGTAGCCTTCGACTTTTTCGACGGTTCACAGGGCGCGTTCACAAACTCCTCGATTTTCTCGAGAGTCTCCGCCGAAAGGATGTGTTCCATGCAGCAGGCGTCCTTGTCGGCAATCGCCTCGGACACGCCAAGCTTGATCAGGAAACCCTTCAGCAGGATGTGACGGTTCAGGATCTGGGACGCCACAAGCGCACCTTCCGAAGTGAGTTCAATGCCGCTGTAGGGCTCCTGCGTCACAAGGCCCAGCTTCTTGAGTTCGATTACCGCCTTGGCAACCGACGGCATCTTGACCTTGAGCGCCGCCGCAATGTCGCGGACACGGGCAATCCCGTTCGCAAGGCGCAGCATGTGCACCATTTCCAAGTAGTCTTCAAGGCTCTGACTTAACTTTACTTGTTCCATAGGACGGCTCCGATTAGACAAAAAACACACCTTATATATTAGTCAACGCTAAATTTAGAAAGCCACGGCTAATTAGTAAAGGCTAAACCTTGAAAAGCATATCAAAAAGGACTGCAGCAAATTGCTACAGTCCCGTTTTTGCGCATTATGCGAGGTAATTAGAAGCTGTACACCGTTTCAAGACCGAAACGCAGAGCATTGTCGTCTTCGTTATCCTGCACGGCAACATCCACCATGCCGAAAGCGGTGATTTCTAGGTTTTCGACCGGAGTGATGTAGACACGGGCACCGACATCGAACGTTGCAGCGGTATCGTCATCATCATCCAAGGTGTGCGTGTGGTATTCTACAGGAATGCCGAACTTGATGAATTCAGCAAGCTTGAAAGCCGGTTCGGCATACACGAAGAAGTATTCCGGAATTTCGCCGTTGTCAAGATCGCTGGCGTCTTCGGTGGCATCGCCCCTATCGATGATGGCATAGAAGGCGGTCGTCTTGATATCGAACATACCCACTTCGAAGGTCGGCTCAACCAAGAAGGCGTGAGCGGTAGAAGTCCAATCCTGGCCTTCCACGACATCGCCGTCGTCACCCAGGTAGTCGGCATGGAAGCCATACACAGCCCTGAAGCCGAAACCACCGAGAGAGAGGCCCGCTTCGACACCGGCATGGAGTTCGTTATGCTGAGTGGTCTGGAAGCTCTTGTAGTCTACATACGGACGCAAGTGCTGACCGGCATAGTCGAATTCGTAAGCGGCGTGCACATCGTAAACCTTGGCACCTTCTTCGTCGGCCCAGTCGTTATCGCCACGACCAAAGCCAACACCGAGAATGAAGCCTGCCAAGTCGATTTCAAGACCGCGGAGAACTCCGGCGTGGACTACCTGATCCTCACCTGGGGCATGAGGTCAAAAGAAAACCTCCTGGGAAGCGGTGTTCCTCAGGAGGCCCTGATTCCTGACCTCAGCGGTCTGGAAGACTATTTCATCTGATTATCTCGTTCTCCTTGCAGAGAAGCTCATCAAGCTGTGCGGCAATGGCCTTCCTGTTCAGGTTCTTGCCGATGATGCAGAGCCTGATCATCCTGTCTCCGACCTGATCATCCCAGTCCTCGCGGATTGAGGGGTTCTCAGCCAGGATCTGCTTGCGCTGTGATGCCGGTGCGGATGCGATCCACTTGCCGTAAGGCCCGCAGAGAAGCTGGCGGCCTGAGGTCTCAAAGACGTAGGCTGTGTCATACTCATCACCGAACCACATAAGACCCTTGCACCTGATGATGTCCTTGGGCCAGTCCTTCACGAAGGCTCTGAGCTTATTCCTGTTCATCGGTGTCCTTCTGTAGTAGATGAAGGTCCCTATTCCGTACTCGTCCTCGCTCTCGCCCTCGTGCCTGTGCTCGTGATGATGGTGCTCATGTCCGTGATGCTCATGATGCTCATGCTCGTCGTCATCGTCATCATCGTCGTGGTCATGGTGGTGGTGATGATGCTCGTGCTCCTCATGCTCCTCATGGTCATGATGATCGTGATCATCATCGTCATCCTCGTCGTCTCCGA
>NZ_ONDD01000035.1 GCF_900316465.1 uncultured Fibrobacter sp.
AGAGGGCGGGGCTCAGTTTCTGTTCGCGTTCATGGAAGTACCGGGTGTATACATGCGTGAGAATCTGGCAGGCATGTCCCGGTAACAAGAGTCCAAGGGAAAGCGTAAACAGGTTGATTCGCCCGAACAGCAGGTAGGCGCAGGCCAGCGTAAAAACGGTCGGAATGGCAAGTGGAACCGCCGAAATGAAAATCAGCTGCGGCTGGCGGTAGAAATTGATAATCAGAAGAACAAGGATGATGAGGGCTGCAATCCCGCCTGCAAACTTCGCTTCGGGAAGCAATGCCTTTCCTGCTTTAATGGAATCGTATACCTTTCCGGTATAGTAGACGTTAATGCCTTTCCCGTTGTCTTCGACAAATTTTTCAACTTTTCGCAAGAGCTCGCGGTTCGCCTTCAAATCCGAAACCGATGTGGTAGGGTAGATGTCGACCACGCGAATAGAACCCTGCTGGTTCGAAAAATCTTGTTGCAGACTCTTGAAATACTTGGATTCGATTTGCGAAATGATTTCAATTGTATCGCGGGCAGGGGCGGCAGCCGGTGCCGGATTGGTTTCGGTCAAGTCGACAATCAGGGGGTTATGCTTGTTGACTTCGACTGTTTTTAGGCTGTCCAGTTTTTCGATGACTTGGTCAAGATCGTTTTCGCTTGCGTATAAAAGTCTGTTTTTCTTGAAAAATTCAAGGTCGGTCGTGTATTCGGCGTAATGAACCTGCGGATCGTTTTCAAGGTGCTTCGCAAGATTTTGGGCAAACTTGAAATTGGCGGCGCTGTCTTTGGACTGAATGACAATGGTCAAACTTCCGAGTCCACCGAATGCGTTTTCTATCGCTTGATAATCTGCTTCGACCTGATGTCCTTTCAGGGTATCTTGCAACTGGATTTCCCAACGCAGGTTCTCGATGGGGTAAATGCACAACAAGGTAATCGCAAGAAACAACCCGATCATCGCTTTAGGATAATGGGCAATCTTTCGAATCAATTTGGCAAAAGCCGAAAACATATAAATAATATAACTATTATATTCTTTGTTTGAATTAATAAACTAAATTGTAGGCATGGTAAAAAGGGAGTCGCAAAGTCTCTTTGTTTGGGTAATTGTTGCGCTGTGCTCACTTGGCGCTGTATTTGCCTATGCCGAAGACGAAACTCCTTCTGATTCTACTGAACAAGTTTCTGAAAATACTGAAAAGTCGGCTTTGTCGTGGCCGCTTGAATATATTATCCAACCTTTCTTGAACGGCCTGATTTACCCGGTGGCAAAGCCTATGGACTACGCCATCAAGAACGGTATTGTCGAAAAATCGGTTGAGTTGATTTCTTTTGGAGAAGACTACAAAATCATGATCTACCCGAGCTTCAATTTCAAGCCGGGTTCACGAACCATGGTGGGGGCGAATTACCGCCATCGTAGTGTGTTTTTCAATAGAGATTACTTGGTGCTACAGGGGGAATACTACGCCAATGGCGATGTCGGCTTTACGGCCCGCTACAACAAACAATCACTGTTTGGAACCCGCTTCTTTGGCGGATTCCGTTACGACATTGACCTAGACCGCGACAGCCGTTTTACCATTCCCGAAACAAAGAGAAACTACCTGCAGCCAGATTCCAGCTACCAGTTCTCCTGGCGCTTGGGAGCTCCGATTGCTTACACTTCGAACTGGAATGCGGAACTTTCTACTTCGCTGTATTTTAGCCGCGCCAGTCACCCCGATGTTCAAGATTCTGTCTTGATTAGCGATGAATACAAAATAGAAGACAGGGGCCTTTACCAGAATGTTACGCAGATTCCGATAGGCCTTTCGTTTGTGTACGACGATCTGGATTGCCCGTATGCTCCCTCGCGTGGCACCCGTGTTGTGTTGAATGGAAATTATACGGTTGTGGGAGAATATTCGGGTGTACGCTACGAAGATTTGGGAATTACGCCTGAAGACGATCAAGATGAAGTCATCAAGGACGGTGGCTTGAATCATGATTTCATCATCACGGAATTCATTTTCCAGCATTATTTTTATTTGGGAAATGCTAAAAAGTACGTGCTTTCGGCAAAAGAAGGTCGCGAAAATCGTAGGTTCTACACGGACTTTTCGTGGGACGAGGCTGTTCGCGTGTGGCGTCCAGAACAGGTGCGCAATACGCTTTTTGAACGCCGCGTCATAGCGGTCCAATACCGTATGGTAAACCTTTGGGAAGTCGAAGAGGGTGGAGCTCCGCACAATGCGTTTATCACCTTGAATGCGAGGTCTCCTTTGCGCGGTTACAGCGATAAATGGACGACCCATAACCTGATGTCTTTGAGCATGGAATACCGCTGGCCGGTGGATCGCCTGGTAGATGGTGTTCTTTTTGATGAATATGCCCTGATTGCTCCGAAAATCGACAAGTGGAGCTTTGATCATTACTACAATTCCTGGGGCTTCGGTATCCGTGTTCGCCAGCCGAACCTTTACCTTTTCCGCCTGCAGTTCGGTTTCCATGGCTTGCATGGTGTGAATATGATTATGACCATCGCTCCCGAATTCAGGTAATTTTCTACATTTATCCTTGCAAAAATTAAAACCAAGGATAAATCATGCGTGATCAATTCGAAAGCCCGCTCATCAAGCGCTATGCTTCCAAAGAAATGAGTTTCATCTTCAGCCCGCAGTACAAGTTCCAGACTTGGCGTAAGCTGTGGATTTACCTTGCCGAATCCGAAATGGAACTCGGCCTCCCCATTACTCAGGAGCAGGTGGACGAACTGAAGGCTCACGAAAAGGATATCAACTTCGAAGTCGCCGAAGAAGAAGAAAAGCGCCGCCGTCACGATGTGATGAGCCACGTTTACGCTTACGGCGTGCAGTGCCCGAAGGCTAAGGGCATCATTCACCTCGGTGCAACGTCTGCTTTCGTGGGTGACAACACCGACCTTATCCAGATGCAGCAGGCTATGATCCTCGTTAGGAAGCGCCTCTGCCGAGTGATGGACAAGCTTTCCAAGTTTGCCATGGAATACAAGGACATGGCCCAGCTCGGTGCCACGCACTTCCAGGCCGCCCAGCTCACGACCGTGGGTAAGCGCGCTTGCCTTTGGCTCCAGGACATGCTCATCGACCTCGAAGAACTCAACTTCCTTATTGAAGTTCTCCCGTTCCGCGGCGTGAAGGGCACCACCGGTACGCAGGCCAGCTTTATGGACCTGTTCAACGGTGACGAAGAAAAGATTATGGAACTCGACCGCCGCGTGACCGCCAAGGCGGGCTTCAAGCGCGTGCTCACCATCACCGGTCAGACCTACACCCGTAAGTGGGACAACCGCGTGAACCAGGTACTCAGCTCCATCGCTCAGTCTCTGCACAAGTTTGCTACCGACATGCGCCTCATGCAGGGTGTGAAGGAAGTGGAAGAACCCTTCGAAAAGACCCAGATCGGCTCCAGCGCCATGGCTTACAAGCGTAACCCGATGCGCAGCGAACGTATTTGCTCCCTGGCCCGTTTTGTGATGGCTCAGGTCAACAGCACCGCCTTCACGCAGGCAACGCAGTGGTTCGAACGCACCCTCGACGATAGCGCCAACAAGCGCCTCGCCATCCCGGAAGCGTTCCTCGCTATGGATGCTATGCTCATCATCGCTGAAAACGTGACCAACGGCCTCGTGGTTTATCCGAAGGTTATCGAAAAGCGCATTATGGCAGAACTCCCGTTCATGGCTACCGAAAACATCATCATGGAAGGCGTGAAGAATGGCGGCGACCGTCAGGAACTCCACGAAGAAATCCGCGTGATGTCCATGGAAGCTGGCAAGGTCGTGAAGGAACAGGGCAAGGACAACGACTTGCTCGAACGCGTGCTCAAGAACGAAAAGTTCCAGAAGCTCGGCATCACCGAAGCCAAGCTTAAGGAAATCCTCGACCTCCGCAAGTTCGTGGGCCGCGCTCCGGGACAGGTTGTCAAATTCGTCTCTGAGGAAGTGCGTCCCGCTATTGAGGCCGTTCCGGATTGGAGCAATATCGACGCTGGAGAGCTTAAGGTTTAATTTGGCAATAAACCAAATTACCTAGGATGTCACCCCCGCCTTGAGCGGGGGTCTCCTTTATCTAGAGATTTTCTATCTTCATTCCATGTTTTTTTTGAAGAATTTTTTTGCTTTCTTGTCTCTTGCGCTGGCGACGCTTTCTTTTGCGATTCCGCAGACGGGGACTTTCCGCGATGCCCGCGACGGCCATACTTACAGGACCGTAGTTGTCGGAAGTCGTGTCTGGATGGCCGAAAATATCGCATACAAGGTAGAAGGTAGCGCCTGCTACGACAATAAGCCCGTAAACTGTGCCAAGTACGGTCGTCTTTACACCTTCGAAACCGCCAAGAAGGCTTGCCCTTCAGGCTGGCATTTGCCCGAAAACGACGAATGGAAACGCTTTCGCTCTGTTATCGAGGATAGCGACGGCAAGGAAGCTGCCTGGGTGAGCCTCAAGTCCCGCGACAAGTGGGATGGCTCTGACCGTTACGGATTCGATGTGGTGCCGGCAGGCAAGGCGACCGATGCTTTCATGGATTTAGGCAAATCTGCGCATTTCTGGAGCGCTACAAGCGAAGATGGGGATGCCTATGGTTGGCACTTGGCCCCTCCGGGCGATTTTTCGATGGAATTCGATGTCAGCAGCAACATGTATTCCGTGCGCTGCCTCAAGAATTACTAAAAGCTAGAGAGAAATAAAGTCAATCGCAATGCTGATGGGGAACATCAGTATTCCTGCATAGATTCCGCCGAGCAAGTCGTCGGCCATGACGCCCCATGCTCCGGGAAATTTCTCAAAGCGGTGAATACCGAGCGGCTTAAGGATGTCGAAAAAGCGGAATAACCCAAAACCGACTAGAAGCGTAATGGGGTTATCTACAATAATGTAAGGGTTGACGAGCGCGAAGGTCATGAAGATTCCGCAGACTTCGTCAATCACAATCCAGCCCGGGTCTTCGGTGCCCGTATCCTTCATGGCTTTGTTTACGAAGGGGATTGCTGCAAAGAAAACGATGATGGCGGCAACAAAAAATAACGGGTTGAGCCCGTAGAAAATATGATCGAATTTTGTCGCGAAAAGGGCCATGGGGTAGGCGACAATAGTAGCGGCCAAACTTCCCATGGTTCCAGGAGCTTTGGGCGACATGCCCGAGCCAAAAAAGGTTGTTATGAGAGTAGACAACAAATCAGTACCCCGCCATTCGTGGGGCACGCGTTTTTTGCCGTATTTCTCTTTAAGTTCCTCGCGGTTCACGAGAAATTAGTTATCCTCGTATTCGGAGCTGCCCCAGCCGTCGAGGTCACCTGCAGCACGGCCAAGAGTTGCACCGCCGAGGATTTCGTCGATACCCTTGTCTTCGGAATCGTCGTCCTCTTCTTCGAAGATGGAAGCTTCTTCCATTTCGAGGTCGTCGTTCGGAATAATCGGATCGTCATCCAGCGCGTTCTTGCTCTTCTTTCCAGCCATATTTTCTCCTTGGTAAAGGCGTTTTCGTATTCTTTAACGCTATATTATAAAATTTTTTGTAAAAAAGGAAATTTTTCGCGAAAAAAAGTGAAAAATTTTCACTTTTTTTATAGTTTGTGTGTTTTTTTACGCTTTTTTCTAGCGAGACAGCACCTTGATGATGAATGCATAGGCCACTTTGTCGCCTATGCGGATCAAGAAACGAGCTCTGCTTACAATTTTAACGTCACCGAATTCTTCAAAGAATTCGACAATTTCGTGCGTTTTTTCTGAATGGACGAGCCCTTCATACCGTCTACGAAGGATTCCTGGGTCGTTTTTATTTAAACGATCGAGAACTTCATCTGTGGTTTCGGCTCCGAATGTCCTCATCGCTTTCTTGAAGGCGTTGTTCACGAAAATAAATCTGTATTTACGGTTTACCCCTTCAACGATTGCAATCGGAATGTCGCTCGCGATTTCGAGCTTGTGTTCACGGAGCGGAGTGTTGTCCAAGAAGTTGATTCGGCCAATTTCGTCAAAGTAAAGGCGGTCTTCGGGGCTTTCGTTGGTCTCGAAGCTGCAAAGTTCTGCGCGCCTTGTGTGGTAATCTTCAAGCGGAATGGGCTTGTAGAAGTAGTAACCTTGAATCAGTTCGCAGCCGATGCGCTTCAGAAATTCGTACTGTTCTTCCGTTTCGACCCCTTCGGCAAGCGTGTGAATGCCGAGTTTTTTCGCCATGTCGACAATCGAGGCGATAATCACCCTTGACTTCGGGTTCTGGTCGAATGTGCGCAAGAAGTTCATGTCGATTTTGAGGAAATCAAAATCGTAGATCTGCAGGTTGTTGAACGAACTGAATCCGGAACCGAAGTCGTCGAGCCATACCTGGTATCCGTCATCGCGGAATTCCTTGATCGTTTCGCCGAGGCTTTTCTGGTCAGAGGCAAAAGCGCTTTCGGTGACTTCAAGGACAATGTATTCCTTGGGTACTTTGTACTTGGCGACAACTTTGTCAACGACCGATTTGATATCGCTTAATTCAAAGTCTAGTCTGGAAAGGTTCACCGAAATCGGCTGGTAGGCGTATCCGCTATTGATGTCGTCACGAAGGTCCTTGCATGCTTGTTCGATAATGTAGGCGTCTAACTTGTGGATCAGGTGAACTTTTTCAAGAACATCGATGAAGATTAAGGGGGAAATCATTCCTTTTACGGGGTCAATCCAGCGGGCGAGGGCTTCGTATCCGCAGATTTTTCCGGTAAGGGCACGAACCACGGGCTGGTAATAGACATGGAAGTAGCCTTTTTCAAAAGCTTCTTCGAAATGGTCCAGTACGTACTGCTTTTGTTCGAGCTTGTTCTTGAGCGTGTCGTCAAAAACGGCGTAGTCTTTGTTGAAAATGCCATGGACTTCGCGACAGGCAAGAGAGGCTCTGTCCATCATCACGATGGGTTTTTGCGGTGAACCGTCGGAAACGTAGATGCCCGCCTTGATCTGATTTCTAAGTCCGCCTTCGAAGCGTCCCATTACCAGGTTTAATTCTTTGATTCTGTCGGCTATATCTTCGATAGCGAGATTTAGGCTGATGACTACAAGATGGTCTGCGCCGGCTCGTAATACGTTTTCACCTTCAAAAATGCGCTTGAGTTCGTCCCTAAACTTGCACAGGTAGGCGTTTCCGCCCGGGTAAGAAAATCTCTGGTTAATCGTCTTGAAGTTCATTACGTTAAAGAACGTAATGGTCGATTTATGAAGCGGGTAGAAGTTTGGGTCTCTTTGGGTTTGAGAAAAGAACCAAGCCGTAGTATCTAGGCCTGTAATGGGGTCTGTTTTTTCAAGATTTATGTTACCACGATTTAAGTCGGGACCTTCTTGCATAACAAACATTTTCTCCTTATCTCGAACTCAATTTAACTAAACGAGACGAAAAAAGGGGCTTTCCTTTGAAAAAAGTCCCGTTTTATTACGATTTTCTTACTCCAATTTGGAATATTCGTTTTTTTTAGAATTTCGGGTAGCCGTCCTTGAGACTTTCGTCGTAGTGGGCGCGTTCTCCGCCGATGAATTTCGGGCGGGTGCGGGCCGCAATCAGGATTGCCTTGCCGACATGAGTTTGCTGCATGTGCAGGGGAACGGCGACTTCTTTCAGGTGCATGCCGATAAGCGTGCCGCCGATGTCGAGGCCTGCGTTTGCCTTGATATGCTCGAGGGCAACGGGATGCTCGAATGCTCCGTAGCAGGCGGTGGCGAACGAGCCCCCGGCCTTGGGTTGCGGAACTACGTTTACAATTTCGGCGTTCGGCACGGCCGCGCGCTCAATGATGATGGCGCGGTTTAGGTGCTCGCAGCACTGCGCAGCAATGTAGATGCCGAGTGGTTTGAATACAGACTGCAAACCCTCGAAAATGGCCTTGCCAACTTCGGGCACAGAATGGCTACCGATGTCGTTTCCGAGAGTGGAACTCGTGCTGCAACCGATAACCACGATATTGCCTGCCGTGAGGCGGGCCTTTTCGACAACTTCTTTCGCGGCGTTTTGTGCGTCGTTACGAATTTGTTCGACAAGGTTCTTGTCGTCTATTTCGTATGTAATACCAGCCATGTTATATCCTTTTTTGAAAAAAGCCCGAATGAATTCGGGCGTAAAAAGGAGTGGGCTTTCGTTAAAAAATTATTCCCACTCGATAGTTCCGGGCGGCTTATGCGTTACGTCGTACCACAGGCTGCCTGCGCCTTCGGCTTCGAACTTGCGCCAGAGTCCGGCGAGCATTCCCTGGTCGATTTCGGCGAAGTTTGCGGTCATGGCTTCGGTGGAGTTCACCGGGCGCATCACGATGCAGGGCTTGTTTGCCGTACGGAGCGGAACGAGAACCACCGGCATCTGCCAAATCTTTTCGTACAAGTCGTTGGCCTGCAAGAATTCAGTACAAATGTTGTCGAACTTGCGGAGCGTGTCGAAGTTTTCGCGGGTAGCGTACTGTTCGACAAGCTTCGGGTCTTCGTCGGCGACGCTACCAATTTGGTAGATGACACGGTTGATAGCCTTGAAACGGTTGGCAAGTTCGGTAGAGAACTTTTCGCAATCCTTCCAGCTGAGGCCCTGAGTCGTGATGAGGAACGGCTGTGCGTAAGTACGGCCGTCTCCCTGCACGCCCACGCTCTTGATGGGGAGCATGCGACCTGCTATGTTGTTTGCCTTCAGGTAGTCGGCGAGGCTGTTGCCAGCGGTGTCCTTCACGTCTTCGAACTTGACCATGTCATCGGAGAGCTTGCCTTCGCTGCAGAGCAGACGAACGCCGAGGCCCGGCCCCGGGAACGGGTGACGCCACACGAGGTTGTGCGGAATGCCCAGTTCTTCGCCGAGGGCGCGAACTTCGTCCTTGTACAGGTCGGCGAGCGGTTCGAGTACGAGGCCCTTTTCCATGAGGTCCAAAACTTCCTGCACGCGGTTGTGGTGCGTCTTGATCTTGTCGGCATTCTTGGTGCCGCCGCTTTCGATGGTGTCGGGGTAGATGGTTCCCTGAGCCATCATCCACTGGTTCGGATCAAGGTTGAGCTTTGCCATTTCCTCGTCCTTCACCGTCAAGAATTCCTTACCGATGATGCCGCGCTTGGTTTCGGGCGCAGTCACGCCCTTGAGCTTTGCGAGGAAGTGTTCGCTGGCGTCGCGCACCTTCAGGTTGTTCATGCCTTCCTTGGTGAGGAAGTCCATAATTTTCTGGGATTCGCCGAGGCGCATCATGCCGTTGTCCACGTGCAAGCCTAGGACCTTTTCCGGTCCGAGCACGCGGTTCAGGAGCACGAATGCTACGGTGGAGTCCACGCCGCCGGACACGAGCAGGAACACCTTGCGGTCCTTGACCTGGTCCTTGATTCTCTGCGTGATGAGCGGCAGGTAGCTCTTCATGTTCCAAGTCTTCTTCGCGCCCGTGAAGTCGATGAAGTTTTCGAGCAACTTCATACCGAACTTACTGTGCGTGACTTCGGGGTGGAACTGGATGCCAAAAATCTGGCGTTCGGGCTTGTCGCTATCGAAAGCAACAGCGGCGATTTCGCAGTCCTTGGTGCTGGCCACAATCTTGTAGCCCTTGGGGAGCTTCGTCACCTGGTCGCCGTGGCTCATCCACATGGGGCTAGCCTTCGGAAGGTCCTTCAAAATCGGGCACTTTTCGTCGCCCACAATCAGGTCGGCAATGCCGTATTCCTTGACCTTGCCCGGTTCAACGTGACCGCCCAACTGCTGGGCGATGAGCTGGTGACCGTAGCAGATGCCGAGCTTCGGCACCGGGAGGTCCAAAATTTCGGGATTGTATTCCGGGGCGTCGGCCGCGTACACGCTGGAGGGGCCGCCACTGTAAATGATTCCCTTCACGCCTTCCAGCTCAGAGACCGGGGCGGCGGGGGAGTGAATTTCGGTAAACACGCCCAAGCGGCGCACGCGGTTAGCAATCAGGTGGGCGTACTGCCCGCCAAAGTCCAAAACGGCAATCGTATCAACGTTCTTCATACGTGCCAAAAATAGAAAAATTTGGCGATAATTAGGATTTTGGGTGCCTAAAAGGGCTTTTTTGGAGCCATGAAATGGAAGGTGTGATTCTTGGAGGGGTGGTCAGTATGTTTTTGAGGTGAAAGAGAGATGGCCTGTGTTTTTTTAAGTAGGTAAAATTAATGAAATATAATTTGTATGACAAATGTTGTATAAGGTAAAACATAGCAAAAATAAAGCATTTGCCTAATATAAAAAGTTTGTTTGATATATTTTTGATAAAGTATAACAAAATTATATTTTGTCTACACACCATTACAAACAAAGGATGTAGAAATGAAAAAACAATACTTAGCTTTGCTTGCTGCAAGTTGCGTAGCGGTAAATGCTGCTGATGTCAATTACGATTTGCTCGGTCGTAAGAATAGCAAAATGAACTCTCCGATGGTCTATAAAGACATAGACTATTCCAAGATGAAAAAAAGTGAAGAACAGACGATTAGTTCTTCTTTAGGGAACCATGCCTTGACAAAACGAGCTTCGGGCACTAAAAACGCTAAAGCAATTGTTGGAAAATTTGGTCCAGGAGGTTATGCGTTTAGCGATTGTGGTAATTTAATGACGGGTGTGGCTTGTGGTGAATCTGTAACTGTTGGACGCTATGATGGAAAAAGTGTAAATTCATATCTAAATAAAGCAAATAAAAAATTTATCAAAGTTTCTGTTGATAATAGAGATTTGCCTTCGTCCTATCAATATGCTTCAGAAGCTGGTCCTTCAAGAAGTTATTTAAGTGGGTATTACATGCAAGAAACGCCTTATGTAGTGCCAAGCCCCTACCCAGTAGAAGCTTCTCCTTATGAAAGTAACAAGACTATTAAGTATTATCCGTATTTTGGCTTGTACGATTATGCATACAGTGGTTGGTTAAACAATAGTAATGTCGGCGTTTATCTATCAGAAGAGGGGCTTCCGACGAGGTTGAATCCTGCAATGTCCTATGCTCCGTTCTTTATTGCAGATGATAAACCGATGGATGTTTTCAATTCGATGATCGGGTTTGAAATGCGAGCATCGAAGATGTATAGAGCTCTTGAACTTACTTCTTTGAAATCTAGATTTTTTGTTTCCAAAACCCGTCCTTCAAATCCTTCTACGACAACGCCCCAGATATATATGGGGCTTCATGCGGATGGGGGCACTCCTACGAAAAAATATTCTTCTGCTGCAAAGACTTTGGACAACTACATATATGACAATCGTACTGTCGAAATTGTTGGTGCAGGCAATAAATCTACCAAGGGTGTGGGCGGAAAAGCCCTTGCTGCAAATGCCATTACCGTGGGTGCGATTGATCCGTTTACCAATAAAGCGACTGGGTATTCAGCTGGTTGCAAGGAACGTCCTTGTTATGAAACGTTTTATAAACCAGAATTCATGAATTATTCGCATTACTATTTTGATTTCCCGAATTTGCCTGAATATAGCAGAACGTATACAAAGGGCGGTAATTATTATGAATACAAGCCGCTCTATGATGGTACAGAAGCGGCTGCAGCGCTTACGGCGGGTATGGTTTCTAATATGTTGTCGACTAATGAATTTTATAGGTGGCACCCGGAAGTCGTGAAGGCTGTGGCGTTAAATACATGGCAACGGAAAGGGAATGCGGATACAAGATTAATTAGGTACGATGATCTTGTGTTTAATCAAAGTGATGAAAATAATAGGCATTTTTCCTACTATTTTATTGGGGATGTCAATACTTTGATGAAAGAATATAAGGATAGTCCTAATAAAACTGATATTTTTTGCTTGTCATCCTGCAAAGAGATTAGAATTGATTTCTCTAGAAACGATCTTATTCCAAATGCTGATGCTAGAGGTTTTGATGGATTTAATGTTTCTATCGCGTGGTTAAATAGCGGAAACGATATTTATAACCTTGGTGGTATCCCGCAAAAATTCGAAATTGAAGTGTTTTCGAGATGGGGAAATCCAAATATGTCTACTAGTTTAAGTCATAATGCAGAACGCATTGTATCTTCTCGTGGTGGATATAGTGAAAATCGGGAAGAAAATCCATTCAAGACTATTCGCGTTGGTGGCTTTTATCAAGACTACAATAAAGATTTTACGCTTCGCATAGTCCTTACAGACGAAGATTCTCGTGCCGAAAACTATGGTCAGATGGTCTTAGGTCTAGATATCCAGCCGATTCTTAAATAGTAGTGTTTCTTTGTCTTTAAGACGAAAACGACCGGGATTTCCCGGTCGTTTTTCATTGTATAAAAGTACTGTACGATTATTCGTTGCAGGCCATTTCGCGGGCAAGCTGGATAAGCGTCTGCACGCCAAATCCGGTAGCGCCGTATTCCGTGTACTTCCAAGCCTTGGTCACGAATGCCGTACCGGCGATGTCCCAGTGTGTCCAGGCGGTGTTTTCGGGCACGAATTCCTGGAGGAAGAGTGCTGCAGAGATGGCGCCAGCGTCGCTTCCCGTATTCTTGAGGTCGGCGAACTTGTCCTTGAGGGCGTCGGCGTATTCTTCTTCGAGCGGCATGCTCCAGAACTTTTCGCAGCAGGCTTCGCCGCAGTTAATCACCTTCAGGCCAAGGTCATCGTCATTGCTGAAGAATCCCGTGACGGCGTAACCGAGGGCACGGACCATGGCGCCCGTAAGGGTGGCAAGGTCCACGATGTGGGTGGCACCGATTTCGCCGGCTTCGGCAAGTCCGTCGCTGAGAACCAGACGGCCTTCGGCGTCGGTGTTGTCGACCATGACGGTCTTGCCGTTCTTGGCGGTAAAGATATCACCTGGGAGAACCGACTGATTGCCGATTGCATTTTCGGCGAGGCAGCAGACGGCGCTCACGCGAATCGGGAGCTTGAGGGTGGCGATAGCCTGGATGGCGGCGAGCGCGGTCGCAGCACCACTCATGTCGCTAATCATTTCGGGCATGGATTTAGGCGGTTTCAGGCAGAGGCCGCCGGTATCAAACGTGAGACCCTTGCCGACAATCACCAAGTGGTCCTTGGAAGTGCGCTTTGCGGGCTTGTATTCAAGCGTAATCATGTGCGGCTCGTGAGAGCTGCCCTTGCCGACGGTCACATGGCCCATGAAGCCTTCCTTTTCGAGCTGCTTCATGTTGCGGACCTTGATGCTCAAGCCTTCGGTGTACTTGGCAACTGTCTTGGCGCGTTCCACGAATTCGGCGGGGTAGAGGTCGGCGGCACAAGTGTTAATCAAGTTCTTGGCGAGCGTCACGGCCTTCTGTTCCACGGCAACATCTTCGGCAATTTTCTTGAAATCCTTGACATGTTCACCGGCGACGATTTCATAGGTCACCTGGAAGTTCTGCTTTTGCTTGCTTTTGTAGGCGTCAAACTTGTAGTCAGCGTAATGCAGACCGTGCAAAATGGCCTTGAACTGTTCGTCGGCAGCATCGGCCAGGAACAGGCTCACGGTGGCAATCTGTTTTTTCATGGCGCGCTTGGCCAAGCGGTAGGCTGCCATACGCAGGTGGTCGAGGGCAGAAAGTCCGCGTTCCTTGGCTGCGTCCACAAAGAAGGTGTTGCAACCGTCAATTTCGAGGTATTCGAGGTCTTCAAAAGGGCCGTCGTTCATGCCGTTGAGTACCGATTCTACTTGGGAAAGGGCTGCATCGGAGAGCTCCTTGGAAAACTGGATAGACTGCTTGACAAAAAAGAGGGCGTATGCCTTATTGTCGGTGTTTTTGAGATTTTCAGAGGAAACGATATTCAGATTCATGCCCAAAATGTAGTAAAACTGGGGGCGTAGGCGGTTCTGTCTGCGTAAATTGCCGTCTAGTCGCTTTTTTTATCAATTTTTTTGCAAACTATATGAAAAAATGCTATAATGAAGTTGTAAAAAATGGAGGTTCAAATGAATCGTAAAATCACTGGTATTCTTAGCGTTCTTGCCCTTTCGGCATTTACCTTTGCTCAGGAACCCGCTGCAGCTACTGCAGCTCCCGCCGCTTCCGCTCCTGCCGCTGCTCCGGCCGAAGAAGCCGCTCCTGTTGCTGTCCGTGGTGCCGATGCCGCAGCTCCGGCTGCAGCCCCTGCTGAACAAGCTGCTCCCGCAGCTGTTGCTGCAACACCTGTCGCACCTGCAGAAGAACCTGTCGCAGAACCTGCTGTCGTTGTAGCCCCGAAGGCTGTTCGTGGTGCTGACGATGCCGATAAGACCGCCGCATCTGCTAAAGCAGTTGAACAGTTCCGCGATGCAAGAAACACCGTTTATTACGAAACCGTTTATACCCGTGAAGATGGCGTTCCCGTTCGTACCGTTTATGTCGCTGAACGCGAAGGCAAGGACACCGTTACTCTCGACGAACTCAGGGGCCTTTACCCGATGAAGTTCAAAATCGGTGCCCGCGGTTCTGTGGGTGCCTACCAGCTGGCCGGTAACGATTGGGACAGCGACCAGTACAATGGCATTAGCTGGAGAGCTGGTCTCATGTCGATCATCCCGTTGAATACCTACACGATGGGTATCAAGCTCGGTGTTCTTTATGAACAGAGCAAGGCTAGCGAATCTTACTACATTAACGAAGTGCCGACGAACTTCAGATTCTCCCAGAAGAAGATTGATGTGCCGGTTCTCTTTACCTTCAAGTCTGCTACTTCTAGAATTTTCTTTGACCTTGGTGTAGAAATGTCTGTTCCGCTTACGGACGATCTTCGCGTTTCTTATACCGACTCGAATGATAAAAAGCATTCTAACAAGATTGACTTGATGGACGAATACCGTTCTAGTTTGGACTGCGCTTTCGTCTTTGGTTTCTCCGTGTTGGCGAACGAATACCTCTCGCTCGACATTGTGGCTAACCTTGGCGTGTCCGACTTGTACGACGGTCATCTCAAGTACATGAACATGAACCTGGATGCCTCTTCGCTGAATCTGGGAATTACTGTCTATCCGTTCTAATATATGATTCTTGCAATTGTTGCTGTAGTTATTGGCCTTGCCGTTCTTGTTTGGAGTGCAGACAAATTTGTTGACGGAGCTGTCGGTATTGCCGAATATTGTGGTATGTCGACGCTCCTCATTGGAATGGTAATCGTAGGCTTTGGAACATCTGCTCCTGAACTTACGGTCTCTGCACTTTCAGCGGGGCAAGGTAACCCTGAACTAGCGCTTGGTAATGCTTACGGCAGCAACATTGCAAATATCGCTTTGATTCTTGGCGCGACAGCGCTCATTTGTCCGATTTTGATGCAGCGTTCGGTGATTCGTGGTGATTTGCCGATTCTGATCGCTGTGTCGATTCTTTCTATTGTGCTGGTGTGGGACGGTAGCGTGGTGCGCTGGAATGGCATCCTTTTGTTGGTTGTCTTTGCACTGGTGATGGGTTACAGCATTTGGCGTGAACTGCGCAAGGCGCGTGCCGAGGCTCCGGAAGCGGCTGAAGGTGAGCCTGCAGAGAAGGCTTCTTTGGGCAAGTCCATTATGTGGCTTGTTCTTGGGCTTGTCTTGTTGGTGGCGAGTTCCCGTGCGCTTGTCTGGGGTGCGGTCGTGATTGCCCGTACGCTTGGCGTGAGCGACTTGCTGATTGGCCTTACGATTGTGGCTATTGGTACGTCGTTGCCGGAACTGGCAAGCTCCATTGCTGCGGCCCGCAAAGGCGAAAACGATCTTGCCTTGGGCAATATCATCGGCTCGAACTTGTTCAATACGCTTGCGGTCGTTGGCCTTGCTGCAACCATTTCTCCGATGGATGAAATTGAAAAGGCTGTCACTTATCGCGACATGCCTTTGATGACTGCTTTAACAGTTGCCTTGATTGTACTTGGCTTTAGGCGTAAAGGCGATGGCCGTTTGAACCGTATCGCCGGAGCCATTCTTTTAGCCGTTTATATTGGCTACCTCGCTTTGCTTATTGTGCAAGCGAAAGGTTAGTAGATTTTTAATTGTCTCACAAATTCGATTTCTTCCTTAATTAGGCGGGAAGAACAGGTAGGCGATTGCGATTGCGGCAATCACGCCGGCGGCGTCTGCGATTAAAGCGCAAGTGACTGCGTGGCGGGTCTTTTTAACGCCTACAGATCCGAAGTAGACGGCGATGATGTAGAACGTCGTATCGGCTGCCCCCTGGAACATGCAGCTCAGGCGGCCAGCGAAACTATCCGGACCGAGAGTCTTCATGGCATCAATCATCATGCCGCGGGCACCGCTACCGCTCAAGGGTTTCATGATGGCGGTGGGGAGGGCGGGCACAACGTCGTTACCGACGCCGCAAAGTCCAAGAATCCAAGAGACTCCATTCAGCAGCAAGTCCATTGCGCCGCTGGCGCGGAATACGGCCACGCCCACAAGAATGGCGACCAAGTTCGGGATAATCATGACGGCGGTGTGGAATCCGTCCTTAGCGCCTTCGACAAAGGCTTCGTAGGCTTGCACCTTCTTGTATACGGCAAGTCCAAGGAAGGCGACAATAATTCCAAATAAGGCAATTCCGCTAATCAAAAGGCTGGTGGTGCCAATAGCTTCGGCGCTCAGGTGGCTGAAGTACACCATAATCGAAATAACGCAGGCCGAAAGTCCGGCGAGCCAGGCCACTGTGACTGGGTCTTTGAGCTTGACTTTCTGAAAAAAACTGAGTGCGAAAATACCGGCCAAGGTGCTAAAGAAGGTAGAAAGCAAAAGCGGCAAGAACACATCGCTCGGGTTGGCGGCTCCCATTTGGGCGCGGTAAGTCATAATGCTTACTGGAATCAGCGTAAGGCCGCTGGCGTTCAGCACGAGGAACATAATCTGGGAATTGCTTGCCACAGACTTATCTTCGTTCGGGTTGATTTCTTGCAACTGCTTCATGGCCTGCAAGCCCATGGGGGTGGCGGCATTGTCGAGCCCGAGCATGTTCGCGCTGATGTTCATGAGCATGGTGCCAATCACCGGGTGGTTCTTCGGAATCTCGGGGAAAAGTCGGCTGAACAGCGGCGAGACGATTTTAGCGAGAATCTGGACAGCACCCGCCTTTTCGCCAATCTTCATGATACCGAGCCAAAGCGAAAGAATACCGGTAAGCCCGATGGCGATTTCGAATGCGGTCTTGGACATATCAAAGGCGCCGAGAATGGCTTTGTTGAAAATTCCAGAGTCGCCAAAGGCAATCCACTGGACTATGCAGGCGACAAAAGCGCCAAAGAAGAAAACGAGCCAAATAATATTCAGAACCATGGCTTGAAAAATAAAAAAAAGGCGAACCTTTTGATTTCTCAAAGATTCGCCTTTTTGTTGAATAGCTCAATTAGAGTGGTTTAGAATTCCCATTCTACATCGCTGCCTTCATCAGTCATTGCCATGAGCAGCTTGAGCATGTCGCATGTCATTTCGCTTCCTTCGTATACGTAGAAGGTTACGTTCGGAATAGGTATGTCGCACTTGACACCGCCGGAGGGGCACTTATCCAGAAGTTGCTCACCTTCGGTAACGTCGCATTCGGACTTGTAGGATTGATCTGTGGTTTCAGCACAGTAATATCCAGATGCGTCAGTGCAGGCAAACAAACCCGATGAACTATTGCCTTCGTCGTCAATGACGTGCGGAGTCGGATTATCGACATCGTCAGACGGAATGTCATGAATGCGAGATTCGCCAGAACCCTTGCCGGAACAAGCCGCAAGAGTCATCAGGCTAGATGCCAAAATAATCTTAGCAAGGGTTTTCATAAAGCCTCTCTTAGAACATCAGGAAGATGCCGAGGTTGCCGATAAGGCCGGACCATGCATCGTCGTTCAGGTTGTCGGCAATAGAAGCTTCGATGACCAAGTGGTCATAGCTGAAGCGGAGACCAGCGTTAGCGTTGGTGGTGTTGGTACGCATAGAGATGATGGAGGTATCATCAGATGCCGGACCAGCTTCAACACATTCGGTCTTGTAGTCGATAACCTTCCAAGTGAAGGCTGCGCCACCGAAGAGGATCCAGTGTTCGTTGAGGGACATTTCGGCGAGAACGTTCGGGGTAGAGAACAGGCCGAAGTCGTAAGTATTGGTGGTCTGGTTGCCGTTTTCGATTTCATCGAAGATGAAGATCGGCAAGCGAGAATTCAAGCCGAGGAACACCTGAGCGTTTTCAGCAGTGAATACCGGCAATGCGAAGTTGAAACGCGGCTGGATGAAGATGAAAGCGTCGTTGTTGGTGGTTTCGGTCGTGGTGTTAGCAACCTTCACGCGGCTGTCGCTCTTCTGGCGCAAGAAGTCGAGGCCAACTGCCCAGGCGAGGTTCTTGGCGGAAGGACCGTTGGAAAGAGTCAGGCTTGCGCCGATATCCCAGAAGTCCGGATCATTTTCGGTCTTGGCACCGTTGTCGTCGGTTTCGACGTCCACTTCCTGACGGAAGGTCAGCCAGTAGACGTTAGCAGTAATGTCGAAGGCACCGAGCGGAGCACCGAACTTCACGTTGATGTAGTCACCAGCCTGAGTCGTTGTGCGGTCTTCGGTTTCCTTGTTGTTCGGATCCTTTTCTTCTTCGGATTCCCAGGCCTTGTCGATAGCAACGTCGACTGCGACACCGAATGCCGGGGTAGCGATACCGACAGTCAACAGACCCATGTCAGTGTATTCACCGCGGTGGTTAACACCGGCCGGGGTCACGTTGGTCTTGTGGGTGGTGTTGTTGTCAAAAGCGAGGAGGTAGGTCATAGCGCCCGAACCGAGAGCGAGAACGCCTTCTTCGCCAGTCGGTTCGACGTAGAACAGCTTACGACCGCTCATCTTGTAGACTGCTTCCATGTCGCCATCGATGGTGGAGGCTCCGAACTGGTTGCCGACCATGTTGTAGGCGTTGCCATGAAGAACGTTGAACGTGCCGGTAGCAGCCGGAGTCGGAACGTTTTCAGAAGCAGCCGGGGCGTCGAAGCTGGAGGTGGTAGAAGAGTCAGCGGCAGGTGCAGGTGCCGGTTCCGGTGCCGGAGCGGCCGGGGCTTCTTCCTGAACGCTTTCGGTAGAGGAGGTGGATTCTTCGTATTCGTCATCATAGTCCTGAGCGACAGCAGCAGACACTGCGAGCGCAGAGACGACAGAAATAAGCTTAATGTTCATTCGTATCTCCTTTCGAGAGAGGATTGGGGGGTTGATTTTAAGAGAAAGATAATAAAATGGTTATGACCATGCAAGTCATAACCATATACTTTGTACTCAGCTTTCAATACGTTTGTATTGAAAAATTTTACTGTGTAAAACTACTTTATCAAAGTCGCTTTTTTTGAGTAAAATTACTTCTTAGGCTCAATAACTTCCATGCCACCCATGTACGGACGCAGCACTTCAGGAATCTTGAGCGAGCCGTCTTTCTGCTGGTAGTTGTCGCAGATACCGACCATCACGCGCGGGGTAGCAAGGCCAGAACCGTTCAGCGTGTGGACGTAGACGTTCTTGCCGCCGATCTTGGTCTTGATGTTGGCGCGGCGAGCCTGGTAGTCTTCGAAGTTGGAGCAGGAGCTGACTTCGAGCCACTTCTTTTCGACCGGAGCGTAAACTTCGAGGTCGTAGCACTTGGCTGCACCGAAACCGAGGTCGCCCTTGCAGAGGGCCAGGCGGTGGTAGGGGAGGCCGAGCTTTTCCAAAAGCATTTCACCGAAGCGGGTGAGTTCTTCATGGTCTTCGTAGCTGCGATCCGGATGGGCGAAGTAAACCATTTCGACCTTGTTGAACTGGTGCAAGCGGAGAAGACCGCGGGTGTCCTTACCGTAGCTACCAGCTTCGCGGCGGAAGCAAGCGGAGTAGGCGCAAATGCGCTTCGGAAGTTCAGATTCCGGAATCACTTCGCCAGAGTAGAGGTTGGTCAGAGGCACTTCTGCAGTCGGGATGAGGAACAGGTCGTCGTCCTTGTCGCAGCGGTACATGTCTTCTTCGAACTTCGGGAGCTGGCCCGTGCCGCGCATGGTATTGCGGGTCACCAGGTACGGCGGAGTGAATTCTTCGAAGCCGTTCTTCATGTGTTCGTCGAGGAAGAACTGGATGAGAGCGCGTTCGAGGCGAGAGCCCCAGCCGCGGTAAACCGGGAAGCCGGAACCAGAAATCTTGGCGCCGCGTTCAAAGTCAAAAATGCCGAGGCGTTCGCCGAGGGTCTTGTGGTCCACGCGAGCGAAGTCATCGTTCTTGGTGTAGTAGTCGGCGGGAATCGGGCCGTCTTTTTCAACAACGTTGTCCGAGCTGTCCTTGCCTTCCGGAGAACGCGGAGCGATGTTCGGCACGTGCATGAGCATTTCGGTCTGCTTGTAGTCGAGGTCCTTGAGCTTCTTGTCAAGTTCGTCGATCTTGTTGCCGAGTTCGCGCGTGGCGGCCTGAGCTTCGTCCGCGTTTTCGCCCTTCTTCTTGAGTTCGCCAATGCGCTTGGACTGGGCGTTGCGTTCGCTCTTGAGGCGTTCGACTTCGGTGAGGAGCGGGCGGCGTTCGTTATCGACAGCCAGCACGTCACGAAGGCTTACGGTCGTATATTTCTTTTCGGTTTCAGCAATATAATATTCCGGATTTTCGCGGATTTTCTTAATGTCAAGCATTTTATGCCTCGGTTGGAAAAATTTTACGCGGAAAAGATAGTTAATTCGGGATTCTGATTTCGAAATTCGAATTTCAAAATGCAGAAAAAAGGAGTGCAAATTATTTTTCTGTGTTGTCTTTTGCAACAACACAATTGAATCGTGGAATATTTTAATCCTATTTTTTCGGTATATATTATCCCTAGGTATTATATACATAGGGAGTGAAAAATGAAATACTTGTTACCAATTTTGGCAGCAGCGTCGATGTCTTTTGCTCAATGGGGCGGCTGGGGCGGAGGCGGTGGTGGAAAATCCATCAATGACTATAAAAAGGTGTCTGTTTCGGGCCGAGATGTCTACGTCTATGCTCCGTCCGGTATCGCCGACAATAGTCCGTTGCTCATGTCGTTCCACGGCATGGACCAGGACCCCAATTATCAGCAGTCCAATACCCACTGGGAAGCCGTTGCCGATACGGCGGGCTTTGTTGTAGCCTATCCCAAGGGCGCAACGGGTTACAGCACCTGGGATATCGGCGGTGACCAGGATACCAAATGGATTACGCAGATTATCGACCAGTTGGCCAACGACTACAAAATCGACAAAAAGCGCGTGTATATGTCGGGCTTCTCCATGGGCGGTATGCTCTCTTACCATGCCATGGGTAAGATCGCCGACAAGATTGCTGCCTTTGCTCCCTGCTCCGGCTACCTGATGATGGGTGCCGGCACGGCTCAGCGTCCAGTGCCTATTTTCCATACTCACGGAACCAGCGACAACGTGGTGGGCTATGATGGTCTCGAAAACAACCTGAAGAATTACCGCGACCAGTTCAAGTGCCCGTCTCAGGCGGAAGTTGAGAGCAACCACCCGAATAGCGAGAACAGGGCTACGCTTTACACTTGGGGCCCCTGCGAAAACGGTATCTATGTGAAGCACCTGAAGCTCGAGGGCCGTCAGCATAGTCCCTCCAAGGCCGATGTTTCCGATATCTGGAACTTTGTGAAGCAGTGGGACTTGAATGGTCTTATCAGCGACAAGCCTGAACCGGAATCCTCTTCTAGCGAAATTGCTTCTTCGTCGTCTGAAGCTCCGAAGTCTTCTAGCAGCGAATCCCATAAGCAGTCGTCTTCTAGCGAAGGAACCGAAGCTTTGGCCTTAGATGCAAGCTTGGCGTCGATCTCTGTCTACAAGTCTTCTGACAACAGCATCATGGTTTCCAATGCCCAGGGCAAGTCCATCACGGTGTTCAACAGCCTCGGCCATATCGTCCGTACTACCCGCGGTATCGGGAACGTGCAGAAGGTATATACCGGAGCCAGGGGCGTGTACATAGTGAAGGTCGGTTCCAGGACTTTCAAGACCGCGCTCTAAGAATTTGTGTAATTGATGACTAAAAGGCACTCCCTCTGGGAGTGTTTTTTTTAAATTTGCAGTATGTTTTCAAGGAACATGTCTCGTATACTTTGTTTAGTCGCGGTCACCCTGTTTGTGGGGCTCCTGAGTGGTTGCTACAGCTTTACGGCATCCACGCTTCCGAGCCATATCAAGACGGTCAAGATTCACGAAGTCGAAGACAAGACTCTTGACCCGGTGCTAGCCAACAACATTCGCGAAGGCGTAGTCGAAATGTTCCGCAAGAATGCGGGCGGCGTGCGCCTTGTAACCGGTGATGCCACGGCAGACTTCGAAATGACTCTCTTGAGCTATACGAACAAGCCTGAAAACTACAACAGCAATAGCGATGTCGAAACCTACCGCGTGACAATCCGCGTGAGTGTCAAGTTCTATGACAACGTGAAGGACAAGGTGATTTACGAATCCAAGTCGCTGAGTGCCGAAGGCACTTATGACGTTCAGGCGAACGAAACCGAAGACCGCCATGGTCAGGCCCGCGCCATCGAAAAACTCCAAGACCTGATTATCACAAATGCATTGGCAAAGTGGTAAAAAAATACACCGCCTTTGAACGAGTCGCTGGCGGTGCTAGGGGTTGGTTTGGAGTATTAATAAAGATAGTTCTTTTTACGTTAATAGTTTAATACAATCACGTAAAATATTTTTTCACAAAGACTTACAAACTCTTAACGGGCCCAAATGTAACTTTTTTACCCAATTTTTAAAGAGCCCAATTACCCTTGTGTGACGCTGCTCACAGTCACGGGTTCTTCGTTCAGCAGGGCTTCGGTCAAGGTGCTGCCCTTGTAGGTTAGCTTGAGCGAAAAGAACGGTTCGCCGCGTTCGAGCAACGCAAGGAAAATCA
>NZ_ONDD01000036.1 GCF_900316465.1 uncultured Fibrobacter sp.
CGCCTTTTCTAATCCACCCATACTTTCTGCCAATTGAGTCCACTCTTCAACAGAAGGCACATGCCAACCAGCAGGACAAATTGTATCTAACAACTCTTGATCAAAAAGACCCAAGGTTTCAGCGTCTTCATGCAACGAATAAAACCTTCCGAATGTATCGCAAAACCCATCAATCTTGCCGTAGCACAGGCTATAGGGAGCATCGAACTTCAAATTCTCTGCCATCCATACCTGATTACCAATAGTTGTGTACTTGTACACCTGCCCATCGCGAGCGTCGGTAAAGGTTCCACGATTCGGTTCGCCGTATGCGTTCGTACCCTCCGCAGGGCAAACCACCGCCGCATCGAAGGTGTCAACGGGTTCTTCTGGAGCGGAGGAACCATCGTCGCAGGCGCAAAGTAATGTAGCTGCAAAAAGAATACAGAAGATTTGGGATAACGAATTTGTCAATACAATTAATTCCTTACACAACGTATAGGCAATTTAGGATCATTTATGCCATAAGAGATTCCCTTTGGACTGAGCCCGACAGAATAGGCGGTTTTCATATTTATAGCAGTAGAAGTCCAATAAGAACAACGAACATATGTACCAGATGTACTTCCGTCTTTTAGCCAAGAACCGGCGGGTAAAGCGTTAAACCCGCAATCATCAGTACCTGGCTTATAAAGTGATCCAAAGTCATCGGAACTTTTTAGCCTAGGCATGGCTTCTGCACCATCCCCCATAGTGATTGATAATAATGTCCACTCATCAGCAGATGGAACATGCCAGCCCGCAGGGCAAATCGTATCCAATAGTTCCTGGTCAAACAACCCCAGATCTTCACCATTTTCAAACAGGGAATAGAACTTGCCGAATGTATTGCAAAATCCATCGATTTTACCATAGCACAAACTGTAAGGCGCATCGAATTTCAGGTTTTCGGCCATCCATACCTGTTTGCCGATAGTCGTGTATTTATAAACCTGGCCATCGCGAGCGTCGGTAAAGGTTCCACGATTCGGGTCGCCATAGACATTGGTACCTTCGACAGGGCATACCACCGCGGCGTCGAATTTATTTGCGGAATCTGCGGAGGAACTATTATCAAAACAGGCGGAAAATAGTGCCGCTGCAAAAAAGAGTGTCTCAAAATTCGTTTGGTGTTTCATTAATCTTTTACACAACGAATAGACATTTTAGGCTCATTTATTTCAAAAAAAATCCCTTTCCTACCTAACCCAACTAAATAAGAAGAATTCACATTTTTGGCCGTAGAAGTCCAATAAGTACATGAGGAGAACTCTCCAGAAACAGTTCCATCTAAAAGCCAATATCCAGCAGGCGAAGCATTATAGCCACAATCATCTGTTCCTGGTGTATATTGTGCTCCAAAATCATCGGAACTTTTTAACCTAGACGACGCTTCTGCACCATCCCCCATAGTGATTGACAATAATGTCCACTCGTCTGCTGACGGAACATGCCACCCTGCGGGGCAAATCGTATCCAATAGTTCCTGGTCGAATAAGCCCAAGTCTTCACCATTTGTGTGGAGAGTATAAAACCTTCCAAAAGTGTCGCAAAAACCTTCGATTTTGTCGTAGCAAAGGCTATAGGGTGCGTCAAACTTCAAGTTCTCTGCCATCCACACCTGGTTGCCGATAGTTGTATACTTATAAACTTGACCATCGCGAGCATCGGTAAAAGTTCCACGGTTCGGTTCTCCGTAGGCGTTCATACCGTCTGCCGGGCAAACCACCGCCGCTTCGAAGGTGTCAACGGGCTCCTCGGGCGCGGAGGAACCATCGTCACAGGCGGAAAACAGTGCGGCCGAAAAAAGAGCGCCCCAAAAATTCGTTTGGTATTTCATTAATTTCTTACACAACGAATGGACATCTTAGGCTGATTTACTCCAAAGGAGATACCTTTCCCATTGAATGCAACCAAATAAGAAGTATTCACATTTGCGGCTGTAGAAGTCCAATAAACGCATGAGGAGTATTCTCCAGAAACGTTTCCATTCATTAGCCAATACCCAGCGGGCAAAGCATTATATCCACAATCATCAGTACCCGGCGTATAAAATGTTCCAAAGTCATCGGGACTTTTTAATCTAGACATAGCTTCTGCTCCTTCACCCATAGTAATTGACAATAATGTCCACTCATCTGTAGAAGGTACATGCCAACCTGCAGGGCAGATTGTATCTAGCAGTTCTTGATCAAATAAATCAAAAAGTTCACCATTTACATGCAACGAATAGAATCTTCCAAATGTATCGCAGAATCCATCAATTTTGCCATAGCACAAACTGTAAGGTGCATCGAATTTCAGGTTCTCTGCCATCCATACCTGGTTTCCGATAGTTGTGTACTTATAAACCTGACCATCGCGGGCATCGGTAAAGGTACCACGGTTCGGTTCTCCGTAGGCGTTCATACCGTCTGCCGGGCAAACCACCGCCGCATCGAAGGTGTCGGATTTATCGGAAGCAGAGGAACCGTCGTCACAGGCGGAAAACAGTGCGGCCGAAAAAAGAGCGCAAATGAATGGAATATTAATTTGCCTTTTCATAGGGGAATTAGCGGATGAATGAGGACTATTTCGAAGAATTCAACGCATCAAGTCTGGCCTTGGCTTCGGCAATCTTTTCCGGCGGAAACCCCATATCTTGCAACACGCTGATTGCATCGGCGTGTCCTTCGTTTTTTCCTTCGGATCGACCTTCGGCACGACCTTCGGCATGACCTTCAGCATGACCTTCAGCACGGGCGCGGACCCTCAGCGAGGCCAGATAATCGAGTTCTTCTTCCGTCATCACCATGTTCTTTGCCTGTTCCTTGAGAAGTTTTTCCGAGGCGGTTTTCACAAGAAGGCGCTTTATCGCTTGCGCGATGATATCGTCATCGAAATCGGGGAGGTCGTTGGATGTACCTGCGTTCTTGAGCAAGTAAAGCCAACGGTCTTCATCGGTTCTGATGTCGTCAAGCGTCTTGTTGAATCGCGTTAAATCATATAAAATATACTTCACTTTTTCGGTGATTGTCAAGCCTTTTTCGTTGCGGATAGCCCAGGTACCGCGATATTTGTCCTGTTTTTCTAGCGGAAAATCACAGACCCAAATAGCGAACGTAGGCGGTATTTCATAACGGGATGCTTCGCGTCGTGAGCGTTCTTCATCGGTGAGATCCTTTGACGATTGATTGAGGAATTCCTGATCCCATTCGTACTTGCTCTGGAGCATGAACGCACTATGCTGCAAGAGAATGCGTTCTATGAAGCGACTGTGCTTGGCCTTCTGCATCTCAACATTTATGCAGAATCCATTTGATGTCGTTGCACGGATATCGAGTTTGCACGTCTTGACTTGCGGGAAGATGATGTTGATTTCCGTATTCTTGATGGTAACAGAAGTAATGCGATTTTCGCCTTCGAATCGGAAGACTCCGTTCAATAAACTGACCAAGGCCTTTTCGTCGTTCAGGAATGCCTTGAATGCGGCATCGTAAAGCGGGTCGAGATAGGTACGCTTCTTGATTTCTTCGTAGGTTTTCTGTTCCCAAAATTCACGGGAGGTAGTAATCGCAAATTCCGGTACACTATTTTCTAGCGTCATATGTAGTCCTTTGCCTTTTAAGGCTCGCTTTCTCAATGGAGAAAAACGGTTTAAGACCGAGTTTTGAAAAAACTCAGCCCGGTTGCAGCACGCTCCCTGTGCCATTATTTCTTGGGGGTGGGCCGAAACGTCGGCCTATCTAAAAATCGATCTAAAAATATCAGGTTGAAGAACTCATATGGTTCAAAAACTGATTGTGCTTAATTTAATAAAATGATTGTAGAAAAACAAGCGGATTGCTCTCGCAATAATTATTATTTTGAATACGATTATGAAATACACCAAAAGCATTTTATCTGCTAGCGTAGCATTGTTTGCATTATTGTTCTCGGCTTGTTCTGACAATGGGTCATCTGCCGAGTATGTATTTGATGCATCTGTCGTTTGTCCACTTGAAGGGACGAATGCTTATGGTGAATCGAATCGTGGAACATTTGTAGATGCCCGCGATGGAAAGACCTACAAATACACTACTATCGGTGGGCGTGTTTGGATGGCGGAAAATCTGAATTACGACGATGGGGAGGGTGGTTCGAGTTGTGTTGTAAAAGACGACTGTTTTTCAAAGGGGCGCTCCTATGGAATCGCAAAATCGCTTGGCGCTTGCCCTGCCGGATGGCATTTGCCTAGCAATGAGGAATGGCTTGAGCTTTTTAATAATGTTGGGGGAATTGACAGTGCTGGGGTTCGCCTAAAGGCTGCTGCCGGATGGACACCTTTGAATCCTGGCCAGCTTTCTAATGGAACGGATGATTGTGGCTTTGCTATGTTGCCAATGCCGACTATAGTAAAATCTAGTATATATGATGGGTATGAAGCTCGGCTCTGGGCGACAGATGTTGCTCTTATCGAAGCACTCCTTAATGGTCGTTCACTTCGCGAAGATGATACAATGACCGGAGTGCTTTTTGAAACGCAAAATTTGGGTGTACGGACATCTAGATATTATGGAGCGGCAATTCGCTGCATAAGGGATTGATTCTTTGCCCTACTAGTTTTCGCTAGCGAGGTGGTCCAGGTAAAGCTTCTGGGCTTTGGCGTCGTACATTACCACGTCGTAGAGTTCTCCGTCTTTGCCGGTGCGGGATTCCACGAAGAGTCCGCTCATGGAGCCCTTTTCGGTGGGCAGGAATGCGCTGCGGCCTTCGGGTGATGTCTTGAATTCAAGATAGCCCTGTTCCACGTACCAGTCGCGAATGACTTTGTAGTAGATGCGTTCCATGTTCTCGCCAACAAGGGTGTTCAGGCGGCGTGCGATTTCGCTCACGGGCACGGGTGTGTCTTCGGCGGGGTAGTCGGCCAGCTGTTCAGCAGTCAGGTGGAATTTTTCCCTTTGCACGCGCTTCGGAGCGTATTCCTGGTCGTCTTGAAAATCTTGAGCCTGGTTGGCCTTGCGCTTGGCGAAGCGTTCGTTTGCAATGTCGACGCACTTTTGAATGTTGTCGAGAATGAACTGCTGCGCCTGTTGCCAGCACTGCGTATAAATGTTATGGTGTCCGCGCAGGTCCGATTCGCCCTTTTCGAATCCGTAGGTTTCGCCCTTGGCAGTGGGCAGGTTGGCGTCGGTGCCGCTTTCGGTGGACTGTCTTTCGAGAATGCCTTCTTGCACCAGGAAGTTTGCCACGTCGGCATAGAGCAGGTGGTTCATGTTCTTGGGCAAAAGTTCGTTCACGTTGCGCACCACGCGGGAAATCGAAACCGGGTAATCAAAGAAGCGGTAACCCTTCAGGGTTTCGGCGTCGATGGCCAAATCTTGCATGGCGGGCTTCGCGTTCTTCTTTGCTATGCGCGGCTTTTCGACGGTGGGCATGGGGGCCACTTGGTCGTGGTTCAGTTGCTGCTGCAAAAGCGATGCGACGTAGGCGAGGCACTTGCTGATGCGTTCCTGTTTGCAGGAATCCCCTTCGGGCAGGATTTCGTCTGTCAGGGGGTTGATTCCGCAAGAGAGCTTGCGCAAGTACATTTCGGCACGTTCAATAATCGCATTTTCAGAGGCCATACAAAACTCCATTCGTTGCAAAAAGCGATGTAAAGATAGTATTTTCTTGGCGCACCATGATTTTTTTCTACCTTTTTAAATAATAGCGAATTGATTATGAAAACGGCAAAGCACTTTTTTAGTTTGGAAGGTATCGACGGTTCGGGCAAAACGACCCAGATCGATATGCTGATTGACGCCCTCACCAAGGAAGGTTATTCCGTAGTGAAGTTGCGCGAACCGGGCGGCGCGAAAATTTCGGAACGCGTGCGCGAGATTCTTTTGGATACGAATTTCAAGGGAATCATGAGCGACAAGACGGAACTACTGTTGTACAATGCGGCGCGTGCGCAGGTGATTGCAGAAATCATTCAGCCCGCGCTTGATGCCGGGAAGATTGTGATTGCCGACCGTTTCGCGTGGAGCACGTTTGCTTACCAAGGTTATGCCCGCGGCTTGGGTGCTGACCTTGTGCAGCGCCTGACAGAAATCACTTGCGACGGTTGTTTTCCGGAGTTGACGGTGGTGCTTGATATCGATGTGCAGCGGGGACGCGCGCGCACCGCGAAGCGGGGCGAGGCACCCGATCGACTTGAGAGCGAGAAGGCCGAATTTTTCGAGAGGGTGCGCAAGGGGTACCTTGCCGCGGCCCGTGACTACAGCGACTGCGTTGCGGCTATTGATGCCGACCGCACTCCCGATGCTGTATTCGCCGACTTGTATAAGCTTGTGAAGGCTAGACTCTAGAAAAATCGTTAAAGTATAACTTGAAAGGCCTGCAATTGAATTGCGGGCTTTTTATTTCTATCTTTGGCGGTATGGATAGAGCACGCCGCCGTAAATTTGGCCAGAATTTTTTGGATGTACCTACCGCCCAAATGATTGCGGGCGATTTGCCTGCGAATGCGGGCGACTGGGTGCTTGAAATCGGCCCTGGGCACGGCGCCCTTACGGAACACTTGCTCGAACGCGCCGTGGAACTCACTGCCGTCGAAATCGACGAGCAGTGCGTGGAATTTTTGCAAGAAAAATTCCAGGGCCGCGAGAATTTCCACATCGAAAACATCGACTTTCTGAAGTTTGACTTGCAGGCTTTTTTAGATGCCCATGAAAAGCCTTGGGTCACGGGAAACTTGCCGTACAATGTGTCTACGGCGATTATCGCGGGCCTGATGCCGAAACTGCATTTGACCAAGGGCTTTATGGGAATGGTGCAGCTCGAAGTCGCCGAGCGCATTTGCGCAAGCCCCTGCAGCAGCAATTATGGCAGCCTCTCTGTTCTGGTGTCCGCTTACGCCGACACGCAGATTTTGCGCAAGATCGGGCCCGAGCATTTTACCCCGCGCCCCAATGTGGATAGCGCTACCATGCTCTTGACGCCCAAGGCAGACGCGCTCCAAGCTCCTGAAGGCTTCTTTGATTTTGTGCGCGCCGCCTTCACTCAAAAGCGCAAGACGCTTGCCAATTCGTTCGGCCGCGCCTACGACAAAAAGAAAATCCAGGAAGCAATCGAGCTCCTGGATTATCCGACAACCGTTCGCGCCGAAGAACTTTCGCCTGCACAATTCCTTGAATTCTACAAGGTGATTGTGGGCGAGCAGGCTTAATTAGCCGAGTTCATCGCAATAATCGCTATCGCATTCTTCTACCGGTTCGCCGCTTGCGTCAAGCAGGATTGTCTGGTATTCGAAATCGACGATTTCCATTTTCGGTGCGGTATATTCTTTCTTTTCCATAATCAACCCCTGATAATTACTTTTGAACCTTGGTGTTACCGATGAACATGCCCTTGTTTTGGGGCTTGCTGTTCAGCTTGCGACCCTTGAGATCATACCATCCGTTCGCCTTTACGATTTCGCCGGTAGCCATGTTCCAGCGGGCCGTACGCGTGGTGCCTTCTTTTTCGACAAGCGTCACGTCGATGGTTTCGGGCAGTTCGACAATGGATTCAACAGACTTGGCGAGGGGAGCCTTGCCAATGTACTTGAGGTAAGCACGCATCGGCGGGAGGTAGGCGCCAGAACCCACGCGGGTAAAGTGACCTGCTTCTGCCTTGTCCTTGGTTTTGGCGGCATAACCATAGACCAAACCTAAGTCGGCATCGCCCTTTTCCCAACGGATAAAGCTGTAGGTGCCTTCGAGAGCCCAGTCGTTAGTATTGTCTTTGGGATTGTAAAGTTGACGTTCCAATTGAGCGTGGGTATGTTCATTGACAATCTGCAGGCTGCTTGCTGTAAATTCGATTTCCTTGATATCCTGGCATTCCTTGCGGTTGGTATCGGTAATCATGAGCAGGGCTCTGTGTGCGACACCGTTATTTGCTGTGTTGGAGGCAAAAACATTCCATACGCCTTCATCATTAGTCGTGAATGCGTAAGGATCGTAAAGCTTGACGCAGGAACTTTTCGGCGAGTAGTTCATGGGGAGCACGATGGTTGAATTTGCGGACAACTTTGTGCTGCGTTCCACTACAAGGTTGAATTCGCCTTTGATATGTTCATCAAGGCAATTCTTATCTGCATCCAAAATCTCAACGCGAGCATTTTCGTCGTTGATCGATTCCAGATACATGGTGTTGTTAGATTCGTAATATGCTCCGCCCGGGAAACTGCACACCGGCTTTTCTACGTCAGGTCTTTCGGCCCAAGCCGTTGAAACGAAGCAAGACAAAACCGCAACGGAGGCGGCAGTAAGAGCTTTCTTGTTCATGATTCCTCCAAAAAACAATTTGGCAGGCGGCAATGTAGAAAAAAGAGGCTAAAATGGATATTTTATTTATATTACATGTAAAATAAAAAAACAAGACAAAATACTTTGTCTTGTTTTGTAATAAAGAATTGTGGCTTGAATTATTTAAATCAATAATTTAGCCGAGTTCGTCGCAGTAGTCGCCATCTTCGCATACTTCTTCACCGCTTGCGTCAAGCAGGATTGTCTGATATTCGAAATCGACGATTTCCATTTTCGGTGCTTTATATTCTTTCTTTTCCAAAATCAACCCCTTATAATTACTTTTGAACCTTGGTGTTACCGATGAACATGCCCTTGTTTTGGGGCTTGCTATTGAGTTTGCGACCCTTGAGGTCAAACCAACCATTCACCTTTACGATTTCGCCCGTGACCGTGTTCCAGCGGGCTGTACGCGTGGTGCCTTCGTTTTTGTCGATGAGTTTCACGTCAATCGTTTCGGGCAGTTCGGCGTCAATGGATTCAACGGACTTTTCGAGGGCTTTGTCACCCTGGTAAAGCAGGTAAGCGCGGAGAGCCGGAACAAAGGCGCCTGTACCCACCTTGGTGAATTGGCCGGCTTCGACCTTACCCTTGGTTTTGGCGGCATAGCCATAGACCTTGCCCAAGTCGGCGTGGTCCTTGGTCCAACGGATAAAGCTGTACGTGCCACGCATGAGCCAGTCGCCTTGATTGCTGACTTCGCTTTTTAATACGAGTTCAACGGAGGTCTGTGTAGAAGCGCTCACGCCGGTTGCCGTGAATTCGATTTCCTTGATGCCTTGGCATTCATCTTTGTCGGTATCGGTGATCATCAGCATGGGCCTGTGTGCGGCGCCATTGTTAATGTCATGCTTTTCGGCGGTGACCCACATGCCGTTTTCGTCTTTGCCGTAGCTGATCGGTTCGTAAAGATCAATGCATTCGTTTGCGGACTGATAATCGGCCGGCAGGGTGATGGTAGAGTTGGCGGCAAGAGCCGTGCTGCGTTCAACAATAATTTTGAAATTGCCGGTCTTACTGTTGTTTATGCAATTCGCTGCATCGTTATTGAGCTCGACTTTTGCTTCTTCGTCGTTAATCGATTCCAGATAAAGCGTGTTGTTGGACTTGTAGAATGCCCCACCAACAAAACTGCAAGTCGGATCACCTTCAGGTCTTTCTGCCCATACGTTAGATATTAAACTTGACAATACCACAATCGTGGTAGTAGCAAGAACTTTGTTATTCATATTTCCTCCAAATTAATTCGGAGCGCCAAATATAGAAAAATAATCTTAATTACAACTTTTATTTTTATTACAACAGAAATAAAAGTTTGGATACAAAATCAATGGCAACCTGGAAAAAACAGGTTGCCATTTTTAATGATGCTTGCTATAGTTTTACTTACAGCTGAATCCTTGCAGCTCAAGCCCGGCGCGCATTTCGCCATAGGTCGAGGTGCGCTTCATGTCCATCGCTTTCATGAATCGGCAATCGTT
Organism: uncultured Fibrobacter sp.; assembly: GCF_900316465.1. NCBI lineage: Bacteria > Pseudomonadati > Fibrobacterota > Fibrobacteria > Fibrobacterales > Fibrobacteraceae > Fibrobacter > uncultured Fibrobacter sp. The sequence goes on from NZ_ONDD01000036.1 coordinate 9,794, forward strand.
GTCGATATGAATTTGCAAGCCCGTGAGGGTGGTAGTGACTTCGCCCTTGCCGCTTGCGCGCATTCTTGCGATAATGTCTTCGCGATGGTCTTCCATTTCGGGCGGAATAAATACGTCGGTCACGATATCGACATTCTTGATTTCGCTTTCGCCGAATTCAAACGAAATCGTCACCAAATTCTTGAGGCCGCTAAACTGGCCGTTGACTTTGCAAACAAGGTTCTTCGGGGAATTTTTGGATTTCTTGGTGTTCTTGGCAGTATTTTTCTTGGGCGTATACTGCATGGCGGCAAAGATTTCTTCTTCTTTGACGACGCCAACGAGGCGGTTGACAATTTTGCCGTCTTTAATCAGGAAGAACGTGGGAAATGCCTGAATGGGGAGCGAGGCCTTGATTTTTTCGATACCCGGTTCGTCAATACCTACCGAGGCGACCTTGATGTCGCTGTAGTTTTTCGCGATGCTGATGAGGGTGGGGATCATGACAAGGCAGGGCGGGCAACTGGTCGAAGAAATTTCGAGGATGACCGGTGTTTTGGATTTCAGGATTTCACTCTCGAAGTTGTTGTCGTTCACCTTGACGATTTTGATGTCGTCTGCAGCGTTTACGGTGGTGAAGGCGCCTGCAGCAAGAATTGCGGCCACGGCAAAGGTGGCGATGTGTTTCAGAATGCTCATGATGTTAAAATAGCAAAATGTTTGAGTGATAGAAAAAAGCTATTGCGCTTCAATGGCTTCGACGACTTTGATGTCGGCGGGCAGCCAGTCGACAGAATGCAGTTCTGCAGGGGCGAGCCATTTGGCTGCCTCGTGCTCCAAAAGTTCTGGAGCCTTGCCGCCAACAATCGTGCAAAAGTAGCAGTGCATGGTCAGATGGAAGGCGGGGTAGTCGTGTTCTACCGTGCAAAGAAAATCACCCACGTTCACATGGATGGCGAGTTCTTCTTTGAGTTCGCGTTCGAGTGCCTGTTGCGGGGTTTCGCCGCACTCCATTTTACCGCCAGGGAACTCCCAGAACCCCTTTTGCTCGCCGTAGCCGCGCTGCGTGGCAAAAATCTTGTTGCCATCTTTAATGATACCTGCTACCACTTCGATACGTTTCATGGGTGCAAATTTAGAAAAGTGTGTATACATGCGCCAAGTGACTCCTGTATACACGTGAATCCACTTGGTAAAGGGCTTGATATTCCCAATAGCTTGTAAAAAGTCTATATTCATTGTAAAGAGGTTACGCAATGAATAAATCGGTTCTCAAGTTTGCAATTCTGGGTTGTGGGCATATTGCGACCAAGATGGCGGCAGCAGTCAAGGCGCTCGAAAGTCGCGGTATGGGTGTAGAGGCGTATGCGGTGGCATCGCGCACTTTAGAAAAGGCCCAAAAGTTTGCGGCAGATTACGGATTCAAGCGTGCGTATGGCAGCTATGCAGAACTTGCCGAGGATTCCGATGTTGACCTAATCTACATTGCGACTCCGCATTCCGAACATTTTAACGACATCATGCTTTGCCTTAAGCATGGCAGAAACTTGCTTGTCGAAAAGGCGTTTACGGCGAATGCGTTGCTTGCCTCGCAGGCGGTGGCGCTTGCCGAAGAAAAGGGAACATTCCTTTGCGAGGCCATGTGGACTCGATTTTTGCCGGCGGTGCAAATGGTACGCGACTGGATTCTGTCGGGTAAGATTGGCCGCGTTCATGGCGTGGAGGCGGAATTCTCGATGCCGCTTTCGCATATCGAACGCCTGCGCAACCCCGCCCTTGCGGGCGGTGCGCTTTTGGACTTGGGCATCTACAGTTTGACTTTTGCAGACTTGTTCTTGACGGACCCCGAAATCGGCGGGCAGGGTAACCATATCGTTCAGACAAAGAGTGCCTGCGTCAAGTTCCACACGGGTGTCGATGCCACGGACTGGATTGACTTGGCTTATGCGAACGGCCAGGTGGCCCACCTCAAGACGTCTATGGTGGCGCCGCTCAAGAACGACGGTACGATTTTTGGCACGGAAGGCTTTATTCGCGTGCAGAACCTGAACGACATGGTTGAAATCCAGCTGTTCGATGTTGCTGGCACGCTTGTGGAATCGGTGACTCCGCCGCGTATTGAAAACTGCTACGAGTACGAAGTGCTGGGCTGCAAGGCGGCGCTTGAGAATGGGCTTAAGGAATGTCCCGAGATGCCGCATGCAAAGACCATGCAGATGATGACGCAGATGGACAAACTCCGCGAAAGCTGGGGAGTGTCTTACCCGTTCGAACAGAGCCCGGGCGAAGTCTGGGACCGTTCTGGCAACAAGTCGTTCTTGCAGGTTTACGATATCGAAACGGGCAAGACGACGTTGCTCAAGGAATTTGACAAGGTGATCGAGGCGCCGAACTGGAGTGCCGACGGAAAGTTCCTGACTTACAACAGCGAAGGTCGGATTTACAAGTACGAACTCGAGAGTGGCTCGATTACCGAAGTGCCGAGTTTCTTTGTGGATAACTGCAATAACGACCACGTGCTCGCTTCTGATGGTTCGGGCCTTTATGTAAGCCACCACACTAAAGAAGATGGCCTTTCGCGCATTTACAAGATTTACTTTGACGGCCGCATGCCGGAACTGGTGACGCCTCTTGCACCGAGTTACTTGCACGGCATTACGACCGATGGCAAGACGCTAGCCTACTGCGCCGAACGCAATGGTGAATACGACATCTACACGATTCCTGCCGCGGGCGGTAACGAGACGCGGCTTACAAGCGCCCTCGGGCTAAACGACGGCCCGGAATATGACTGCGACGGCGAATACATCTGGTTTAATTCGGTGCGCACGGGGCGTATGCAGGCCTGGCGCATGAAGGCCGACGGTTCCGAGCAGACGCAGATGACCGATGACCCGCATTGGAATACCTGGTTCCCGCATATTTCGCCAGACCGCAAGAAGGTGGTCATGATCGCATATCACGAAAGTGATGTGCGCCCGGGCGACCATGTTCCGAATAAAGATGTCGAAATCCGCCTGATGACAGGCAGCGATGCAAGCGGCTGGAGCAAGCCGCGCACGTTGTTGAGATTGTTTGGCGGCCAGGGCACGATTAACGTGAATTCCTGGGCGCCCGATAGCCGCAGGTTCGCCTTTGTGAGCTACGGCTTGGAATAAACAATCCGCTAGTCTATAATTTCTTGCTGGCCTTGGCGCGTTCTGCCTTTACGGTTTGTACCGCTGCCTTGAGCGCATCCTTTTTGGCCTGCTCCTCTTCGGGAGTGGGCTTTGTATCTTCCAAAAGGCGGTCGGCCCATTCGTCCCAGAAGCGGCAACGTTCGCCTTCAAGCTTCATCTTCGCGAACTTGACCGGTTCGGTTTCGACGGCGAGCGTCACGACTGATTCCTTGTAGGCCTGCGGAAGGCCTGCCACGTGAGCCATGCGCTGCTTGAGTTCGGCCACGGTAGCGTCCAGAATATCGACTTCGAAACGGCGCTCGATATAGCGGCGGGTAATGAATCCGAGGGCCATAAAGTAGTCGCCTTGATTGCCTTCGGCGAGGTAATTCTTCTGGCGGAGTTCCTTGAGGGCAAGCACCGCTTCTTCGTACGGCGGGAGCCTGGGAGCGGCACCTGCATTTGCAAACTTTTTATGCAAGAACCAGCCGAGGAACACGAGCAACAGCACGCCTACCACAATCAGCACAATGTAAAGCCACTGCGGGAGTCGCGGGTCGTCGAGCGGGTCTTCGACTTCGATAATGTCTTCTTCTTCGCCGGTGGTGCGGGTAGAAACCTTGACGGCCACGGGGTCGGTGCTTGTCTTGACGGTGTCGCTACCGACTACGGCGCTCACTTGCTGCGGTGCGATCAGGAAGTCGCCGCTCACGAAGGTGTTGAGCGTTGCAAGCCACACGAACTTGGCGGTGCCTTTGGGCATGCCTTCGGTTACCTTTTCGTTCTTCATTTCTTTGACTTCGAAACTGCCGAGGTTTCCGACAAAGCTCGGCAAGTCGACTGCTGCGTTTTCGGGGGCCACCACCTGGATTTCGTAATTGAACATGTCGCCCACGAACACCTGGGCGTTATCGACGTTCGCCTTGACCGATACATCGAAGGCGAGGGCGCTTGTGGCACAAAATGCGATTGCAGTAAAAAGAATTGCGAGAGAGCTAGAAATTCGAGACATATAAACCTCTGTACTCAAGAATATACAAATTTTGGGGTGTGCGGGGCAACTTTGGCGGGTTGTTTATCTATATTCGCAAGGGCTTATGCTTTGGCGAAGAATTTGCAAATTGGTGATTGTTTCGGTGCTGTTTGGTGCCGCGTTCGCTGTTGCAGATGATTCTGCCGACAGCTCTGCTGTCAAGACGGATTCCGTTGCGGTGGCTGATAGCACAGGGCTCAAGACTTCGCGCGAGGGTACGCTTTCGATAGTTTCTCTTTTGTTGCCGCACAATTCGCTCAAGAATTCAGAGACTTTGCACAACTGGCCGTTTTTTGCGTTTGCGGTGCCCGCGTACACGTACCATTTTAAGGTGCAGCAGGATTTCGGCAAACTGCTGAGCTTTAAGGGCCTGGCGGCAGGCGATGTGAACTTTGCCGGGGTTGGCCTAAAACTGGATGCCGCAATCGAGTTGATGCACTTGCTGGAACTGGGTGCCGAGGCGAATACGGGGACGGCGCTGAACTATGGCGAAACCGCGACATTCATGGGCGTGTACGATACTGAAAAAAGGAACTACCGGCAAGATGCTATGTTTACGGAGTACGCATACGGCATGCGTTACCATACGGCGCTCACGATTCCGTTGCTTGCATTTTTGCCCAAGAGTGATTGGACCAAGATTATTTTGAAGGGAACGGCGGAACTTCGGTATTCTGCATATACGGGCGCCGAAGATAAAGAGGTGTGGAAAGCCGGCAACGAAAACATGGTGAACGGCTTTAAGTACAAGTACGGCGGTACGCTCATTTACATGATGCCGTTCGAGCGCGTGCCTATGGCCATGCTTTCGGTGAATGCGAGCGGCTTCAAGCACGAATATGATTTTGACAAAGCGTACAAGGATTACAATCCGAGCTTTGTAACGGTGAGTATAACTCCGATGGCTTCGATCAAGGTGAGCGAAAAATGGAACGGCATGCTTATGGCGTCTGTCTCGCGCGACCGCAAATTTGAAAATCACCGTTACCCGACAACCGAGGAATTGTTGCAAAAGCAGGTGGGGAGCGAATGGGATTTGCGCACGGTCATGTTTATCATGAGTCGGAAATTCTAGATTTTGTCTCACAAAATGGAGATGCCCGCTGTTGCGGGCATGACAGAAAACATGAATATTGCCTTAATTATCTACTTGGTGTTTTTGATTGTGATTGCGGTGCGCAGTGCGCGGCGCGTAAAGGACATTCCGGATTTTTTCGTGGCGCGCAAAGGGGCGTCGGCGAAGGCGGTAGCCGGTAGCCTTGTCGCGACGATTCTTGGCGGGTCGGCCGTGATTGGCGCCGTCGATAGCGGCGCAAAACTCGGCGGGGCCGCGAGCTGGTTCATGCTGGTGGGTGCGCTTGGTTTGTTGGCGCTGATTCCGTTTGCGGGTCGTGCCTACAGCCATGGCAAATACGCGCTGCCGGACTTGGTCGAAAACTTGTACGGCAAGGGCCCGCGACTGGTTGCCTCTTTTGTGATTCCGGTTGCATGGACTGGCATTGTGGCGGCCCAGATTATTGCGGCAGCCAAGCTCCTGATGACGTTTACCTCGATGACTTACATTACGGCGGCGATTGTGTCGGCGGCGGTGTTTACGGGTTACACGCTTGCGGGCGGCCAGGTTTCGATTTTGCGCACCGACTTTTTGCAGGCATGCCTGATTATCGCGGGTCTCTTGTTGCTTGCGGGCTTTGCGAAGTTTGGCGGTGGCGAGTTTGGCAGTGTGGTGGTAAGCGCTACGACTAGCGTGGCGCCCAAGTTCCCGTTCAATACGAACTTCACACCGCTCGACTTGTTCCTTTTGATTCTCACTTACGGTACCACGTATACGGCAGGCCCGGACATTTACAGTCGCATGTTTTGCGCGAAAGATGCCGCAACGGCCAAGAAGGCAATCGGCATGGCGGCATGTGTCTTGATTCCCGTTGCATTCGTAATCGGCTTCTTGGCAGTTTACGGCGTGAGCCTCGCAGGGGTACAGGGCGCCCGTATTACGGCGATTGCAAATGCGGTATTGCCGCCGGCACTTTTGCCGATATTTGCGCTTGCGCTTTTGAGCGTGGTGCTGAGCAGTGCCGATACCACGCTTTTGAGCAGTTCCATTATCATTAACGGATTATGCCGCAAGCCTTCGCTGCTCCAGGCCCGCGTGGTGATCTTGATGAACGGTTTGCTTGCCTTGATTCTGGCGCTTGTATTCACCGACATTATTGGCACGCTCCTGTTGGCGCTTGCAGTTTATGCGGGTGCGTTTACAGTGCCGATTCTGTGGGGACTTTTGGGCCTTAAGGCAAAACCCAAGTTTGTGGGAACTGCCATTGTGGCGGGTGGAATCTTGGCGCTTGCGGGTAAACTGTGTCCGGCATTACCGGGTTCGCTTGGCCAGCATACCGGGGACATCTTGATGATTGCCGCGTTCGCGGTGAATGCGATTATCCTTGCGCTTGGCCGTGTTCACCCGCGCGTGATTTAAACGGCTTTGGTTAAGCCGCTTTAATTTCTTTGTTCAAAATCTTTTGACTGCGTATGGCGACCGTCGGATGTTCGCGGTAAACCACTGCGAACAATTTTGTATACGGGATTTCGCTTTCGGCGAGGTTTCGCATGGCGGCCTTGGCCACCTTTTTGCCGAGCTTGTCGAAGGCGTAGCGGTCGGCTTCGTATTCCTGGTGCCAGCAGTAAAGATGGAATAGGGTGCGGAACGGAATGGCCGCCAGGTGTAACCACAGCACAGATTCCACAAGCGACATGCCGTGGCTTGCAAGCAAGAAGGCGAACAGCCATACGGCCAACAGCAACAGGGCGATTTTCGCGAGGTTACGCAAAATGCCGTGACGCAGGCTCGCGTGGCCTTCTTCGTGTTTTTTCACGAATTCGTTTTCGGCAGGCTCCTTACGGTTCTCCGGCAGCGGCACGATGTCGTTCAGCAAAGGAATCAAACGCAGTACGGCAAAGATGCCGCCGCGCATTTGCGTAAGCCTTCGCTCGCGAATTTCAAGCACGAGGCGTGCCACGAATTCAATGGCAAGCAATAGGGCGAGTGTCAGCGTGGCAGAACTCATCAGAGCTAATCGGGCTTGGCTATTTTAACAATGGAATTCAGCCTGCGCAGCTTTTCTTCGACGCGGGCTTTTTCCCATTCGGTGAATCCCTTGTCGATCGGGTGCGCGTCGTCGTAGTCGTCAAAAATCTGGCGGCCGCGTTCGTTGTCCTTGTCGAGTCCGTGCGTCACGCGTTCGTACCAATCCTTTTCGAGCTGGCGGTAACGCTTGAGCAACTCGTCGAACGTTTCGGGCAAGGCTACCACGCGCATCACGTCTTTGTTCGCGTCGTTGGTGGCCATGCGGCGCAGTTCTTTTACGGGTTGCGTTTGCAGATTCTGGTCGTTTACTACCAGAGTGATAATCTGTTCAAGCGCGTAACGTTCCATGTATTCCTGGTACGTCTTGAGCGCTTGCTGGCGAATACGTTCGCGCATAAAGTTTTCGCCGAGACCGTCGATGTGTTCCTTGGTGTAAATGTCGCGAATGGCATTTACTTGCAGACGCTGGTAGGCGTCGAAAACGTAGCGCACGGTTTCGGGGCTAAAGATGCTGTAGAAGGTGGCGGGCACAATGCCCTTGCCGCGCAGCGAATACTTGTAAAGGTTACGGTCGAGTGCGTAGGCGTTGCGGGCGTAGTTCCAGCCGGGCACGATTTCGTTCAAGCGCGGGGCCACTCCCACGAGTTGCGGGTCACCTGGGCGAATTAGCGAGAACGGGAACTTCACGCGTTGCGGGAGCGTGGTGAGTCCTGTCGCAATCAGTGTGAATGGAGATTCGCGGTAGTTTGCGGGGAACTTGATGTTCACGCCGAGGCCAAAGAACATTCCCTGACCGGGCATGACTTCTTGGTCGGGCATACGGCCGGTGTGGTTGCTGCCTACGTTTGCGCCATAGCCGAGGTTTCCGCAACCTTCGGGCCAGAGTGCTGCAATCAAGAGCGAGTGGTGGTGCATTTGGGTCATGGGGCCCACGTAAGAGCTATTGACTTCGCCTTCTTCAATATGGCAGCAGGGTGCGATAATCGAAGACTTGACGATTGCCTTGCAGGCGACAGTCGTGCGGCTCATGAGCACGGAGCCCTGGACTTCGGCACCAGTGTGAATGGTGACCGACTTTTGCACGTTCGAATTTTCGAGAATTACGGAATCGTAAACGTGGCTCGGTTCTTCGAGCGAAGAAAGCACCACGGAATTGCGGATTTTTTCGGCGCCTTCGATGCGTGCGTGTGCGCCAATCCAGCTGTTACGAATGATGTTGGTGTTGCAGACTACGGCGCCCTTGCCGACTACGCCGAACGGGAATGCGGTTTCTTCGCGGTAGGCCTTGAGCTGTTCGTCGAAGGCTGCTGCGACTTCGGGTTCAGGCTTGTGGAACAGTTGGGCTTCGACCAGTTCCATGGTGATTTCGGGGAACACGGCGATTTTGCGGCCACCCATTTCGTTACCCACGTGCATGGAGTTTCCGATCATGTAGCTGATTTTTCCGCTGCTGATAATCGAGCCCACGTTCTGCACCACGGCGCTGCTGCGCACTAGAATGTTGCTGAGCATGGCCACCTTGTGGACCAGTGCGTTTTCGATAAAGCAATTGTGTACAAGGCTGTCGTAAATGCCTGTGGGGAACGACACGTCGCCCGGCAATAAAAGTGTTCCGAAGAATTTGGGCAAGTAGACTTCGCCCATGAACGACGAACGGATAATGCGGTTCGGGTCGAAGTCCGGTTCGACCATGACCTTGTCCCAAGATTCGGAACGGTTGCCGTTCTTTTCAAGAATCTGGATTTCGTCTTCGGTCAGGTGACGGTATTTTGCAGTTCCGGCCCTGATACCCTTGAAATTTTCGACGGAGGTCGCCAAAATGCTGTTCTTGAGCACTTTTTTCAATTTTAACAATCGCTGCATGTCGTAAAAATAGCCTAAATTTGGGTGGATGATGAAAGAGCTGCTCTATAATTTGATACGAAAACACAAGTATAGTATCTCGATTTATACCGAAGAGATCTTTGAAAGACGTTGTCAAGAAGAAATTATCCGCAGTGATGAGGATAACAGCTCGTTTGTATATCTTGAATTTGACTTTGAATCCCTGAAAAAGGAATTGCCTGACGAAGACGTTTTCATGCAGTTCTGGGATTCCCTTTTCGCGGTGCTGAGCAGCGGTAGCCGCGGTAGCGACATCGTCGGATTCTTGGAACATGAATCGGGACTCGGCATGCTGTTGCTCGATTCCAAGCTTGATGGCTGGCAGCGCATTAAAGGCCGCATTGAACAGAAGACCTCGAACAACCTTGAAAATGTCAAGGATGTCTTGGACAAAACCATCAAGCCGATTCTCTATCCGGCCTGTATTCAGAACGTGCCCACGCCAGAGAGCACCGCTGTTTAATTATGGCAGTTTCTAAAGTACTTGTTATTGGTTCGGTTTACCCGCGCTTTCACGAAGATGCCGAGGTGCCTTGGCTGCGAGCCTCGATTGCGCACCTCAAAAAGGCGGGCCTCGATATCCAGGTTTTGGCGCCTGCATACAAGGGCTTAAAGAGCCATGAAATCGATGGCGTCAAGGTCAACCGATTCCGCTATGCGCCCGCGAGCTGGGAATTCTTGACGCACGAAGAAGGCGCACCCAGCAAGATGGCGAACAAGCCTTGGCTCCAGCTTTTGGCGATTCCCTATATCATTAGCGGGTTCTTCAAGTGCATCAAGATTTGCCGCAAGTTTAAGCCCGATGTGATTCATGCGCATTGGCCGTTCCCGCACGCCTACATTGCGCTCGGTGCCGCTAAGTTGTTCAAAATTCCGCTGGTGCTGAATTTTCATGGCGCAGAGCTTTTGCTGATCCGCAAAAAGAAATGGGTCAAGCCGCTCCTTAAATTTGCCATTAGCCAGGCGCAGGCCGTGTTTGCGAACTCTAGCTTTACCGCTAGTAAAATCAAGGCGCTCCGTAATGTTGAAATTGAGTGGAGCCCGTACGGAACGACGCTTGAAAAAGGTGCAAGGAATACCGAGCCGCACGCCGTAAACGGTAAGTTCAAGATTCTTTTTGTCGGGCGCCACATTGAACGCAAGGGCATTCGCTACCTGATTGAAGCGGCCAAGTATTTGCCCCGCGACCAGTTCGAAATCCGCATCGTCGGCGTCGGCGATTTAACGGATGAATTGAAGAAACTGGCTTCGGAGTCTGCGACCCCGGATTCTGCCGAAATCATTTTCACCGGCAAGCTTTCGCCCGAAGCGCTCGCAAGCGAGTACAAGACTGCCAACGTGTTCACGCTCCCGGCGATTGTCGACAGCAAGGGCGACACCGAAGGTCTCGGCGTCGTCCTCATCGAGGCCATGGAACTCGGCCTCCCGATTGTGGCAAGCAATGTGGGCGGAATCCCCGATGTCGTGATTGATGGCGAAACGGGAATCCTCGTTCCCGAAAAAGACCCCGAGGCCCTCGCAAACGCCTACAAGCGCCTCGCCGCCGACCCGGAACTTGTAAAGCGGCTACTCGCCGGCTCCCAGAAGCGCATCAACGAATGCTTCACCTGGGACGGAATCATCGAGCGCCAAATCGCCGTCTACAACAAAGTCTTGAAATAATTTTAAAGACTCCCGCGAGGGAGCCCTTGCTGTATTATTTTTGATACTTGTTGTGTATCTAAATAATTACTTGAGTAAAAATGGATGCTTTTTTAAATTCGTTCGTATTATGTTGTTTATGAAAAACATTGCAATAGTCTTCTTTTGTTTTCTTTTGTTGGCTTGTTCTGAAAGTTCTACAGAACCGGAGGTGTTTGACGCCAGCAGGGTGTGTCCGGAAAACAAACGAGGCACGTTTGTTGACGATCGTGACGGGCAAGTATATAAATATACAACTATTGGCAATCAGGTGTGGATGGCCGAGAACCTGAATTATAAAATGGAGTCTGGCTCGTATGATGCGTATTCATCATCATGCAGCTCAGTAGAAGATAATTGTGATGGGCGAGGATTGTCATATTCGTATGATGTTGTTCAGGAGGCGTGTCCCAAGGGCTGGCATTTGCCAGAACAAAAAGAATGGGATAAATTAATCGAAAAAATGGGTGGGGCTGAAATTGCGGGTGAACGCTTAAAGGCTGTTGATGGGTGGCATCCATTAAATCGAGATGACCCTCTCGGTGGTACAGATGATTGTGGTTTTTCCCTTAAATCGGCAGTGTCATCCAATTGGGATGGCGAAGGGTATTCTGCTGAATTGTGGTCGGCGACTAAAGCTCCGCATTCATATAGAACGCTTGTCACGATATACTTTTATTCGAATAAATCATGGGTGAGTAATTTAGATGGTATAGATAGAGATAACTTTTCTATCCGTTGTATTAAAGATTGATCTAGGGAAAAAATGAACAACTTCCTGAAACTGTTTTTTTCTGGTGCGGTGCTGCTTTTGAATGCGTGCACGACGGATTCAGATGAATCTAGTGTAGTCAATGATTTTGACGCTAGCATTGTGTGCCCGGCTGAGGGGACAAACGCCTATGGCATGCCGAACCGTGGCACGTTTGTAGACGAGCGTGATGGTCAGGAATATAAGTACACGACTATCGGTGACCAAGTATGGATGGCCGAAAACTTGAACTACAAAGTCGAAGTGTGAACTGTATGGCAGATTGTATAAATATGTTGGTCAGGATCGGAATACAGGGCGTGATACCATAAATTGGGACTTCATTGATTCGGTATGTCCGCCCGGTTGGCACTTGCCTAAATTGGCTGAATGGGAACTTTTGCAGTCGGATATGGGCGGAACGGATTCAATGGCTGTTGCTTCAAGATTAAAGTCCGAAAATGGTTGGGAAAATAGCAACTGGGGAGCGGGAATAGATGCATGTGGCTTTTCTGTGTTACCTGCAGGGGAATTTTCGTATGAAAGCTCAGGAGAGGGGAATTCTGCAGTTTTTCTTTCCGCTACAGCGATATATGAAACAGGGAATTATCTTGTCGCGCTTGATAGAAAGATAGGATATTTCTATAGTGGTGGTGGTTACTACACAATTCGATGCATTAGAGATTGATATAGGGAAAAAATGAACAACTTCCTGAAACAGCTTTTTTCTTGTGCAGTGCTGCTTTTGGCGGCGTGCACGACTGATTCTGGTGAATCTAGTGTAGTCGATGATTTTGACGCTAGCATTGTGTGCCCGGCTGAGGGGACAAACGCCTAT
>NZ_ONDD01000037.1 GCF_900316465.1 uncultured Fibrobacter sp.
AGCATCGGAAATCTCGATTACCGCAACGAAGAAATCCGAAAGCACATCGCCTTCTTGGAGCAGGATCCGGAACTTCGCCGCGACTTGACCGTTAAAGAAACGCTCTTGGACGGCGCACGAGTCGGAATGTCCAAGCTCGATTTCAAGCGCAACGCGAACGGGCGACTGGAAAAGTTCTCTGAGCTTTTCGGGCTGAGCGCGCGTCTCGACAACCCCATTCGCACGCTCAGCGGCGGCGAATGCCGCCGAGTCGCCCTGGCCAAGGAACTCATGGGAAATCCGGGCCTGATTGTTCTCGACGAGCCGCTTTCTGGCCTCGACCCTTACAACTCCAAGATTCTATGCACGCACCTCAAGCAGCTCGCCTTCCTCGGGCATACGATTATCCTGACCACGCACAGCTACGAAGCGCTGGAAATCGCCGACAAGGTTCTCGTACTGCACCAGGGCAAGCAAGCCTTCTACGGAAGCCCGAAAGAAGCTTACCGCTACTTCGATAGCGAAGACCCCGAAACAATTCTCACGAACTTGAATGACGACACCGCATCTAACTGGCAAACCATTTTGCAGAACCGCGTCGGCGCCGTGAGAAGCACCTCGGCTCTCGAAGCCTTGGTCCCCAGCTTTTTCCCAAAGACTAACCTGTCACCCGTTTTCTTATACAAGATTTCGATTACCGCAAAGCAGTGGTTCAGGGACAAAGGCAAGTTCCTCACACTCCTTTTGCAACCGCTCATTATCGGCTTTCTATTTTCACAAATATTCTCGGACGTAACTTCGCTCTGGATTGTCGCATTTGCAATCATTCTTTCGGCGAACTGGCTTTCGCTTTCACTCTCGATCCGAGAAATCGTACAAGAAAAAGAAATCTTGCAGGCGGAATTCCGTAAGGGAGTCCCGATTCTCCCGACCATTTTCGCCAAGGCGATTCTCCCCACAACGGTCGCCTTTATCCAGACCCTTATCGTATTTGCCTTTGTCGGATTCCGCACGCATATCTGGCCAACTCCCCCGCATCTTTTGGCCGTAATATTGTTGATGGTTCTCCCGCCTGTTGCCGTAGGCCTTGCCGTAAGTTCGCTATCTAAAAACGCCGGACAGGCAAACGCCATGCTTCCGCTTTTGATTATTCCGCAGGTCGCCTTGGCCGGAGCCCTGGTCCCCTTGGACCAAATGCAAGCCATCGGGCGCATTCTTTCGACCATTATCTGGTCCCGTTACAACCAGGCAAGCCTTTTGAACCTGCTCCTAGAGCGCAAAGACCCTATCGAAAACACAATTCTTGCCCTCGGCATCACATTATGTTTTTATATTGTGGTTGCAATAAAACTAAACTGTTCTAAGAAAGCAAAATGATCGCCCCGCAAAAGTCTGAAGCATTTCCGCGCCCTTTTAATGAAAACTATGATCTCATTGGCACCCTTGGTAAAGGGGGCATGGGAAACGTTTACAAAGCCATCGACAAACGCCTTGGCCGCGTAGTTGCATTCAAGATTTTGGACGCCTCTTCCGATGAAGAAGCAATCAAGCGTTTCTACATGGAAGCGCAGGCAATGAAGGAACTCGACCATCAGAATATCGTCCATGTATTCGACTTTGGTCAAGAAAAGAACCAGCTCTTTATTGCCATGACTTATGTGGAAGGCACGAACCTCGCTGAGATCTTGCACAACAAGGAACAGCTTTCGTTCGAAGCCATCGAAGTCATTATCCGCCAGATTGCCCGCGGTCTCCTTTCTGCTCACAACAAGGGAATTGTCCACCGCGACGTTAAGCCCTCGAACATCATGCTTACCCGCGACAACCGCGTGTTCATCATGGACTTCGGCATTTCTTACATTCAGGAAATGGAGAAGGACAGGCTTACCCGTACGGGCATGACCATGGGTACGCCCGAATACATGAGCCCTGAACAATGCCACGGCGACAACGTGACCATTCAGTCTGACATTTACAGCATGGGCGTGATTCTTTACGAAATGACCTGCGGACGACTCCCGTTCGAAGGTAACCGCCCGGTAGAAATTGCCCTGAAGCACGTTCAAGAACAGCCGCCTGCACCGGAACTTTTCCGCAAGGACATGCCCCCTGGACTTTCGCAGCTCATTTTAAAGTGCCTTAAGAAAAAGCTGAACGAACGCTTCCACGACATGCAGGAATTCCTGGACGCTTGCGACCAGGTGTTCCCCACCGAAAAGACGGCACCGCAGCGCCCCACCATGGGCCACACGCCGCTCCGCCGCCGCACGGCATCGATTGCCGAAATGGCAAACATCATCACGCCACGCGCCCGCATGCTTCAAAAGAAGCTTACGGCCCTCGCCATTTTCATTTTCCCGCTCATCATCATGCTCTTGATTTTGCTGATGCTGACGCACAAGCCCGAAAGCACCTTGCGCGAGCTGGAATGGAGCGAAGCTCTTGGCAATTACGAGACCAAGGCTCTCGAAATTGACGAAAGCAATGGCTACCCGCTCAAGAACTTAAACGACAACGATTTTAAGACGGCATGGCTCTATACGATGCCGCAGAAGCCGCAGAATCCGGTGCTCACGCTCTACTTTGACGGCAACGCAATCGTAACGCATTTCGGCATCGCCATCGGTTACCAGAAATCTGTTGACGACGCCTTCGGCGACCGCTTCCGCATTTTCAAGAAACCCAAGACTATCACTCTTGAAACCAAGGACGGCTTCAAGCAGAAAATCAAGCTTGAAAACATCCGCGGAATGCAGTACCCGAACATTCAGGCAATGGAAACTAGCGAACTCAAGGTTTATCTTGATGACGTCTACGAAGGAGAAAACGAAGACTTCGCTATTTCCGAAATTCGCCTCTTGGGCATGGAACTGCCCTAGTCCAAGAAATTTTTTAGATCATTCTTAGATAGCTCGCATGCAAAAGACATTTGCATGTTTTAAACCTATTCATTTCTAAAGATTGATTTATGGAAAACAACAAGCCCAAGGGCAACTACATCGAAGCACTTGCCTCAGCCTATTTAAGCCGCGAAGGCTACCAGATTATCGCACGCAATTACGCCTACATGGGTGGCGAATTGGACATTGTCGCCCGCGACGGAGAAACACTCGTATTTGTAGAAGTCAAATCCGTATGGAACAACCAGCAAGGGAATCCGGCCGCCCGCGTAAACGCCCTAAAGCAAAAGAAAATCTGGAAGACCGCATGTCATTTTCTAGCCACACAGAAAGAGCATGCGCCCAAAGGATTTGACACGCCTTGCCGATTTGATGTGTTGACCGCGAGAGTCTACCAAAAGCCGCTTCAGTTTGCGCATTACAAGAATGCCTTCGAAGGAACGCAAGTCATTCCGCAAGTATAATGACTAATGTATCTATTCAACTTCGTCGAGCGTAACAACCGGAATATCGGTCATGTCGCGGAAGGCAACGCAGTCCGTCAAAATGCAGTCGGCACCGCAAACGTAAGCAGTCGCCAAGCGCATGGATTCTTCAGTCGAAAGATTCTTAGCCGCAAACTCAGCCGCCTTCACGGCTATCTCGCCCGTGACATCGCAGGCCTTGACATTGCGGGAATGTTCAAAGAATTCGCGGTACTGACGAGACAGCAAACCTTCGCCCGCGGCAAAAGCCTTCTTGGATATTTCAAACAAGGTAACGTTTGAAACGAGAACCGTCAAATTGTTTTCGTAGGCAAAGTCAAGAACAGAAGACACGACCGGATAGTAATCCGGGTGCATCTGCAGCAAGCGCACGACCGCGCCTGTATCCAGAAAGAGGACTCTCGACTTTTCAAGCGCCTTATTCATAGATTTCCATGTAGGCGATATCTTCGCGCATGCCGGCACGAACCATCTTGAATCGCTGGGCATTCGGATAGAAGTACCAGATCATCCACTCGCCCGCCATATCGGTACGCTTAGTCTTGATGGCAATGGGCTTTTCGCCGTTATAGAAGTCGCGCTTGTGCGGAATCACGTGTTCGAACGGACGGTAAGTATGAACGTCATCGCCAGCGGCGCGTTCAATGAATCCGTTGCCGCCCTTACTCCAGGTAATGGTCACGACACCATTGTCGTCCTTGACTTTTTCGCAGCTGTCGAAACCGCTCCCGCACCACAGGTACTTCTTGTACTTGAAGCTCTGTTCGGGCATGTTGAAGGTTTCTACGACGCGGCGGTTACCCTTGTAGTTGTTGTATTCACCTTCGAGCTTGTACTTGCCGGAATTATATTCGTTGCAACCACGCTGGGCAACCCTCACCTTACGATCCGCAATGGCGATATCAACCGTACAGCCTTCTTCGGAATAAGTCAAGCGGGCATGTCCGTTAGCTTCGCGGAGTTCCAGGTTGCTGGCTTCGAGTTCTGCACGGTAGCCGAAGGGGCCGTTCTGAATGACAAACGAGAAATAGCGAGGATTGGTCGGAGACTTCTTGAGGAACACGCTACCGGTAGACGAAGCGTATTCACCACTCAGGTCTATGGATGCCTGTTGGAACCTGGCAAGGTCTGCGCGCTTGACCCAGACTTCGCCAAGCTTACACTGGATAGGCACAAAACGCGGCGGTTCCTTGGGTTCAACCTTTTCCCAAATGGTAACACGACGTTTTTTCACCTTGTATTTGGGGCGGCCCTTTTTGTCTTTTTTGACATTGCCCTTGCGGTCCTTGACTTCAATCGAGTCCTTAACGACAATCACCTTTTTGACGGAATCCATCGGGGGAGGAAGTTCCCTAATCTGGTCTGTGAAAACAAGTGAACCTGCAGGAGTATTTTCATCAATGCCGGTTGCGGTTTTCTTATAAACTGTCAAAGTTTCCTGAGCAAACGAAAGTGAGCAACAGAGAGAAATCAAAATCGTAAAAAATGGGATTTTTTTCAAAACAAAACCTCTTTGTGGGAGTAAAGTTAACTTTTTATATGAAAAAAGGGTTAAAAAATGATTAGGGAAAGAAATTTTTACTAAAATTAGTCTCGTGGAATATATAAAGGAGTTCCTTTTATGAAGAAGATGTTTATCGCCTCTTGCATTATGGCAGCAGCCGTGTTTGCTGCTCCGGCAGCAAAGGCCCCTGCTGCAGCCCCCGCCGCTGCCGCTCCGGCAAAAACTGCTGAACCTGCCGCCGCTCCGGCTAAGACTGAAGCCAAGGCAGAACAGCCGAAGGCTGAAACTAAGGCCGCTGCTCCGGCTAAGACCGAAGCTAAGGCTGAAGCAAAGCCCGCCGCTGCCGCTCCGGCTAAGACCGAAGCCAAGGCTGAAGCAATGCCCGCCGCTGCCGCTCCGGCTAAGACCGAAGCCAAGGCTGAAGCAAAGCCCGCCGCCGAAGGCCGATGCAAAGGCTGAAGAACCGAAGGCCGCCGAAGCCCCGAAGGCTGAAGCTAAGGCAGAACAGCCGAAGGAAGAAGCCAAGGCTGAAGAAGTGAAGCCTGAAGAAGCCGCTCCGGCAGCCGAAGTCGCCGCCGCAGAACCTGCCCAGAAGCCGGCCAAGAAGAAAAAGCGCAAAAAGAAAAAAATGATCCAGAACGCCGTGATGTCGGCTAACCATATTAACTTCGACATCAACGCTGACTTCGAACTCGAAGCCGGCAAGGTTCTTTGGGCAACCGAAGACGACGAAATGGGCGACAACTTCGAAACTTGGAATGGCGAAGCCAACTTTGCCGTGCTCGCTGAAGCCGATGACTTCAAGGGCAAGATTGCTGTAGCCTTCTACCCCGCTGACCTCAGGTCTGACGACAACTTGGATAAGAAGGTCAAGAAGGCCGAACTCCGCGAAGGCACCCGCCAGTATGGTGATGACTACTACTCTCTGGACGAAGCATGGGCCATGCAGGAAACAGACCTGTTCACCTTCAAGGTCGGTCGTTGGGACAACACCGACAAGAGCGGTGACTACTTCGGTGGTTACATCGATGGTTACCTGGCCGGATTCCTTTCTACCCAGCCTTCTGAAAACCAGTTGATGTTCGGTTTCACTCCGTCTGACAACATGTCCGGTTTCATTTCCTTGATCAGCAAGTCTGAAAACCTCGACAAGGGTGACCTGCGTGCTGCATTCAACTTCCACAACCTCGCCGGCATTTCTGCCCTCAAGGTTCAGCTCGCTTACCGTAGCAACATGTTCGACGTCGTTTACGACAGCAAGGCCGACATCAAGCACAACGCTTCTTTGAAGGCTAACCTGCCGATCGTTTTGAACACGGTTGACATCTTCGCAGAAGCAGCTCTCATGGACATGGCCGACGACCTCGTGATCCCCGTTACCGGCGGTATCGCCATCTACACTCCGGTTGTTGACAGAATCCTCGTCGAAGCCGAATACGTGGGCGACCGTTATGAACATCGCGACTTCTGGGGCATGAGCAAGAAGCCCAAGCACATCAAGGATGTCTTGGCCGCTCTCTACCTCGAAAAGGCCTTCACCAGCCGCTTCAGCCTGTCTGCCGGTGTGCACAGCTTCGGCTGCACCAAGGACTACACCATCTCGGGTAACTTGGTTGGTAGAATCAACTAGGTTTAAAAAAAGACCATTAAAAAACGGCCCGCTTCAAAAGCGGGTCGTTTTTTTTAAATCCAAATTGGAATATTACAAGCCTTTGCGTTCAAGATCAAGCAAAAGGGACTGCAAGGAATCTTCAACGGTGGTGCGGAAATCAGCCGAACCGAGGCTGCAGGATGCAACGACATCGGCCCCTTTAGTAATGCGGATTACAGCAAAGCCGCCTTCATTCGTAAAAGAAACACCTAAACCCTTATTTAAGGCTTTTTCCAAAAGATCGCGCATAAAAACTCCTTTTTAACGCTAGAAACATCATTACCCTTAAATTAGGCTTTTTCTAACAAAAAAACAAGAACTTTTTTGGATTTATTCCGGATTTTGGGAGTATATTAATGGTATGTTTGACTTTCATTTACATTTAGCAAGGTTACCGCAGCCCATGATGCTTGCACGAGCCCTTCAGAAGAAGGGGTTGTGCTTTAACGCTATCGCCTGTGAACCCGCTGAATGGGAAGTCCTGCAAAAAATGGATTCAAGCCTTTTCGAAGGTTCTACCCGCAATTACGGCATTCATCCGATGACTATTGCCGACGTGACGGAAGCCGACTGGGAACGTCTGGAATCTCTTCTGGACAACTACCCCGATGCCAATGTCGGTGAATGCGGATTAGACAAGCGCTACGACGGCTACGCCGAAGGCGGCCTTCAGGAACAAGCTTTTAGAAGACAAGTCGAACTCGCCCGCAACCTGCATCGCGACCTGCATATTCATTGCGTTGGCGATTACGGGCGCATTATCAAGATTCTCGAAGAATGCGGTTACCCCGGCAAGAAATCGAATATCAAGTCTCGCCAAAGAGCTCCGAAAGTCCACGTGACGTTCCACCGCTTTGGCGGCGATATTTCGATCGTAAAAGCAGCGCAGGAACTCAATCCGATATTCTCGCTGCACCTCGATTCCTTCCATAAGAAATCGACCCTTGCCGCCATTCCGCAGATTCCTGCAGAACAAATCCGTTTCGAAACCGATGCAGACGAAACCTTCTGCTCGGCAAACCTTCTCAAGAACGAATCTGTCGATAAAATTGCGAAAGCCCTAATCGAGCAATTGAAAGAAACGGAACAACTAGTCCGCTAAATTTCGTTCGCTAGTTCGTCTGAGCCGGCGAATTAGTACTCTTCACGACCGTAGAATCAGCCTTAATCACAGCAAACGCACGGAACTCCTTGAGTGCCTTTTCGGCGAGTTCTATGGCATTACCCTTACCGAGTTCAATCACGACTTGCAGCGGCGAGCCACCCATAATGCGCATGGGGAACTGCGTATTCGCATACATCTCGCTGATGATTCGCGGATCGGGCGGCGGGAATTCCACGAAGGTGGCCGCAAGCATTCCCTTGCGCTGCACCAAGCCCTGAATGCGGAGCCGCCCCGCCAAGAGGCCTATTTCGGTGACCAGCAGCAACATCTTGGCGGCTTCGGGCACCGGCCCGAATCGATCCGCGAGCTCCTGCGCAAGGCCCGCGATTTCGTCGGTATGCGACACGCGGGAAATCCGCTGGTACATCGAGATTCGAGTGAGGCCATCCTGAATGTAGTCTTCGGGCAAGTAAGCGTCTACACCAAGTTCTACGCGAGGCTGAATCGGCTTTTCGGACGGTCCACCGCGCAGCTGTTCCACCGCCTCGCGCACCAAGCGCACATAAGTTTCAAAGCCCACTTCGGCGATAAAACCATGCTGTTCCTGGCCGAGCAAGTTGCCCGCCCCGCGGATTTCCAAGTCGCGCATGGCCAGCTGATAACCGCTACCGAGGTCGGTAAACTGTTCCAGAGCCTTCAAGCGGCGCATGGATTCCGGAGAAATTTCATGCTGCGACGGAATGACCAGCAAAGCCTTCGCCAGCACGCTGCTGCGGCCCACACGCCCACGCATCTGGTAAAGCTGGCTAATACCAAAGTGATGCGCGTTCATGATAATAATCGTATTCGCGTTCGGAACATCCAAGCCCGATTCAATAATACTCGTACTTACGAGAATATCAAACTTACGAGAGATAAAGGCTTCCATCGCGTTTTCGAGGTCGCGGTCATTCATCTGCCCGTGTGCAATACCGATATGCGCTTCAGGCACGAGCTGTTCAATATCGTCGGCCAATTCGTAAATGCTTTGAACACGGTCATTCACAATGAACACCTGGCCGCCGCGGGCCAGTTCGTCTTCAATCGCCTGCTTGATGACCATGTCATCGCGCTTCATGAGCTTGGTTTCGACCGGCAAGCGGTTCATGGGCGGCGTATTAATCAGCGAAATATCGCGCACGCCCGTCATGCTCAAATGCAGCGAACGCGGAATCGGCGTGGCACTCATGCTGAGCGTATCGACCGCCAAGCGCATTTCACGCAATTTTTCCTTCTGCTTCACGCCAAATTTCTGTTCTTCGTCGATGATTAGAAGGCCCAAGTCCTTGAACTGGTTCTTTTCCGAAAGCAGGCTGTGCGTACCGACCAAAATGTCGACCTTGCCTTCGCTTACCTGCTTGAAAATTTCCTTCTTTTCTTTGGTGCTCTTGTAGCGGTTCACCAGCGCAATGTTCACGCCGAAACCTGCAAAGCGGTCCATGAAGTTTTCGTAGTGCTGGGCAGCCAAAATCGTCGTCGGCACCAGGAGAACCACCTGCTTCTTGCTCACCACGCACTTGAACGCCGCACGCATGGCGACTTCGGTCTTACCAAAGCCCACGTCGCCACAAATCAGGCGATCCATCGGGCGGCGCGATTCCATATCGCGCTTGATATCTTCGGTAGCCTTCACCTGGTCGGGTGTCGGGTCGTATTCAAAGGCGTCTTCAAATTCCTTCTGCAGTTTGCCATCGGGCGGGAAATCGAAACCTTCCACCAATTCGCGCTTGGCGTAAAGTTCCACCAGTTCACGCGCAATCTGAATGACCTTTTTCTTGACGCGCTCCTTGAGGTTTTCCCAAGCCTTGCCGCCCAGACGATCGAGCTTAGGAGCATTCTCTTGCGTATCAAGGCGTTCAATCTTCTGCAAGTCCGCCACAGGGAACTTGAGCTTGTCACCGCCGGCGTATTCGAGCAGGGCGCAGTCCACCATACCGCCGTTCACGTTCACGCGTACAAGCCCTAAATACTTGCCCACGCCGTGATCTTCGTGCGAAACGAAATCACCGCGGTTCAGCGATTCAATCATCAAGGCGCTCGAAACGGAGCCTGCTATTTTGCGTTTGCGAGTCTTGTTCGAATGGCGATTGAAAATGCGAGTCTCGGTCAAGAAGGCGATTCCGTCGTCTTCGAGCCAGAAACCTTCGGACATATTGCCGACAATATAATCTTCGATCGGCAAGCCATCGAGCATCTGCTTGATACGCCCAAGCGCACCTGCCGTCGGGGCAACCACATAAACGGTTCCGCCGCGGGCGGCAAATTCCTCAATTTCCTTGGCAACCGAATCGGTGCCGTTCGACGAGAAATCTTGCGGTTTACAATTCAGTTCATGGCTGTTGCCGTCATTGAGCTGCACGCGGGAAACATCCATGGAGGTGCGGCCCACAAACTGACGCGAAAGCTCGCCCATCTTGAACCAGGTATGCGCCGGGTCCACTGCCTCGGTATCGACTTCGCGTACTTCCCTGAAGGTATTCTCGCAGTTCAAATAATACTTCGCCGCATTCTCCGACAAAAGCGAAAGCTCTTCGAATACCAACGAGGCCTTCGGCAAATAGTCGAGCAAGCTCGAATTCAGCGTTTGATAACGCCCACGGTGCCACCAGAGCCCCGAAAGGTCACCATTGTAGCAAGCCGCCTCATGTTCCTTGACCGTAAACTCGCCCATCGGGAAAAGCTTCACCGACTTCATGGTCTCTACGGATCGCTGCGAGAAAATGTCAAAGCTACGAATCGATTCAATCTCGTCGCCAAAGAATTCAATACGAATCGGATGCGGATACAGCAGGCAGTTTACGTCGACAATGCATCCGCGAATGGAGAATTCCCCCACGCCCGAAACCACGGGCTGTTCTACAAATCCATGGTCCAAGAACCAGGGGCGAAGCGACGAAGGTTCGGCAACGCCGCCTACCTTGAGTTCCAGGCAATCCTTCATCACCGTATGCGGTGCCGGGAGCCGCATCAAGAACGAATCTAGCGGACAGACCGTAATAAACGGGTTTTCGCCTTCTACATCGCGAAAAAACTTGAGGCGTTCTTCGACAACGCCTTCGAACGGCACCTTCTTTTCGTAAGGTTTCAAGCCAATCGAAGGGAAAAAACGGACAGACTCTTCGCCCAAAAGCCCTTCCAGATTCTCGACCCAGTTTTCCGCGCTCTTGTAATCCTTCGCCACCACCAGAATCGGCTTTAGCTTTTTAAGGAAGCGCGTCGCCACCATCATGGCAGCGGCCGGAATAGTTGCCCCGTTTACATGAATCGCGCCCCCTTCAGCCTTGCTAAAGAGATTAAGCGAGTCTGTCGGCGCAAAAGTGAGACATTCGGAAAGCGATTCGACCATCGCACCAAAGATAGCTTTTTTTACTCATTTCCAACTGCGCGAATCGTCCACAGTTTCCAGGATACACCGGAGACCTCGATTTTCATCCTATTACCTGACGCAGCGAATCGCCATACCGATCACACGAACACTCTGATACTGAGTAGATTCATAGAATCCAAACGGTCTACCACGTCCCCAATAATCCCCAGACGCAGTCCAGTAAAAGACCGACATGTTATCAGCCATTCTCGACCTCATCGGATCCATCCCGTTTTGAAGATAGGCAATCTCATAACCGGTCGGAGTTATATTCAGGCCATAGAGGTCTTCATCATGCCATCCCGTTGTATCGGTGAAAGCAGCTGTTGGATAGGGCATCAAGTTCCATCCATCGCCATAGAAGGCATAGAACTTATTGAGATTGTACAAGTTTGTAAGCATGTCATGCAACTCCGTCGAATCAGGCAAGCGCCAACCCGACGGACACGCCTTCGCCGCGGTAGAAGGGCTATAGAGTCGTCCCCACTCGTCACAATTTGTCGCCGTGCTGCTCGAAATACAAATGGTGGAATCCACACCGGCATAATTGAGGTTCTGGGACATGAAATCTAGCCCGTCAATGGTTACGTAATTGTATTTCTTGCTATCTCTGGAATCGGTAAATGTCTTTTTAACTCCAACCCACTTCTGGCCGGTACACTTACTGGTATTTGCTCCGTTGAACATCGTATGTCCTTCGCGAGCGGCCGTACAGTATCCCATATATTCACGGTCTGTCGCCTTTTGCCATTTATACGCGTACGATTGAGCCTTACAGACATAGTGTACGCCATGATAAGTAACCGTATCTCCAACGCTCGAATACCCACAATAAGTTCCATGAGCCTTATCTAGAGAATCCAGTTTTTTCCATCCGGTTGATGTTTTGATGTCACAGACATATTCCTCATTATTGAATACGACCCTTTCTCCATCTTTACTAGCAACGCAGTCGCCATAGAACAAATACATATTATCAACTCGTGTCCATGAGATGTTAGTACTATGACATGCGTACATGATTCCATCCGAGCCTTTCTTGTACTTATCGTAGTTTTCCTCGTTACAGGTTCCCAGGGCTCCGATCACCGCACTGATGGCAACCCAATTATGACTGTTGCAGCGATAATATGTGTCACCACTTAAAACGACCTCACGGGAATTATTACCTGCACAGAATCCCAAGAGTTTGTCCAGGGAATCCGGTACAACCCACTTGTTTTCGCGGCATCCATATACGGTACCCAGATATGTTTTAGTCACCCCCGAGGACTTGCTGTCGCATGTACCAAGTACGATATCAGTACCAGCCTTTTTCCAGCTTCCGCTCGTACACACAAAGACTGTATCCACATTCTTTTTGGTCGTTCCTTCCATTGAGCTTGTGCAGATACCCAATAAGACTTCATAGCGGTCCATTATTCTCCAGCCATTCTCTTCACAGTAATAAGTCGAACCACTCTTGGTGGAGGCTTTCTTTCCTTTATTACTCGCGGTGCAGAATCCAATTTCTTCGTCCAGGGAATTAAGGGTATTCCAAGATGAGGAGAAGCAATAATACTTTCGATTTCGCCATCACGTTTCTCCGTGCAAAGGCCCATGTCAACTTCAAGATTATTCATCTTGTACCAACCGTCTTCAAGACAGATGTACTTGTCGCCGCCGTAAGGCAAAATCTTGTTTTCGACTTTCGGAACACAGTCGCCCAAATAGTCGTACTTGGTCGCAGTACGCCAGGACGTTTCGTCGCAAATGTATGCGACCTCGCTTTCGGTCGTGTCAATAACGCCCTGTTTCTTGGGAGAGCAAACACCGATTTCACTTTCCAGCTTTGTAAAGGTATCCCACACGCCCTTTCGGCAAACGTAGCGAACTTCATGCAGTTCGCCTTCCTTGAATTCCCTAGTGCTGTCGCATTTGCCCATATAGTCGCTCAGGAGCGCCGTACGCCAGCCCGTAGAATCGCAGGCATAAAATGCGTACGAATCATAAGGTCTGACTTCATTCGAATAATAATTGGACTGCGAGGCCGAAGTCGTCGTTTCAAGGGAATCGAGAGTTCCAATCATGCTGGGTCTGCAGTAACCCAGTTTCAGTTCCAAATTCTTGAGCGCACGCCAATCGCCATCTTCGCAAGCATACAGGTCGCCATTGAACAAGTAAGTGGTGCGGTCATTTTTGTCGGTACATTCGTCCTTGGAATCCGAGATATCGGCAACCTGCCATTCACGGAACTTACAGATATACATGGTGTCGTTGTACACGGCGGACATACCGTTTTCGGCACTACTACAGTTATTCGTAAAATCGTCTACCCAGCGCGTGCCAGAGCACTTGTAGTTGGTCTTTTCGCTCATGACAAAGAACGGCTGCAGGGTGTTACGGCTAATCGAATCGCAATGCGGAAGGTCTTCGACTGTCGCAACGAGGTAAGTATACTTTACGCAACGCAGCTGGTAAAAGTTTTGTTCGTCCGCCGGCCTAAACGAAACCGAGCGGCCCTTGACAATGGCAATCGTACTGTCGCCCGCCAGGTAGTAGCCCGCCTTGTCCGCGTCCGTACAGGCAATTCCGTGCAAGCCCTCATAGCAATAACCGCCCATCGAAAAGCCGAACGAAGAGGCCACTTCGGGGTACTTGGAAATGTAGGCCATGGTTTTGGACCAGTCTTCCTTGGTCGGAACAGAGAACCCGCTCGGGCAGCGAGCGTAACCCGGGTGATACATACGACCGTACGCATAGCAGTTATCGGGATCGTCATTGTAACACATGGTATTACCATAAGAGCCACTTTCAGTCGCATTGTCTTCTAGCCAGATGTACATGCCGAACTGGACCGTATTCAAATACGAACCTATGCTGGAATCATAGATCTTGTCTTTGGTAATCGTCGCGTCAGAGACCTTGTTGTCGACACCGGCTTCTTTTGCCGGATGCACATCTTCTTCGGATTCGTCAGGTGCACCGGAACTGCCGGAATCACCTCCGCAAGCAGAGACCAAAACGCACGTACACGCAAATAAAAGCGCAAAAAGACTCGTGGTCTTTTGAAAAGCTCTCATGTTATCCTCGTTCGTATTTAGAAAAGCGTTAAATAACGTTTTTCCGCCCTTTATCTGTAAAAATAAGATAGAAACACGGAATCGCTTTGTCAAAAAAATTTCACATTGTAAAAGGATTCTGTGCGGTCCTCTGGCGGGAATCTTTAAAAAAGGGCAATATATTTGTATATTTGGATTAAATGAACACCGGGGGCGCTCTGGTTTGCCTCGCCTAACGCTATTCGCGTTAAGCTCGCCCTACGGGCCTTGCGCTCACTTCGTGAGCTTAAGGGCCTAAATGCTCGCCAGCTCGCATTTAGTCGACGAGTCTCAACCAGAGCATCCCCGGTGCAAAGCACCGGGGGTGCTCTGGTTTCGACAGGGTTACCGAAGTGTTAGTTGCAAGCCGAGGTCTCAGACGAGGGCACTCGTAAAAAAGTCTGAAAAAAAATAAGTGCTGACGAAAACTACGCACTCGCTGCCTAATTAACGGCAACGCCGGGCCTCATTCCGCTCCCATCGGGATGTACGTCCGGACGCAATATGGGATAGGATTCTTGCATGCCTGGGGCTAGAGTCCGAGATTCACTAGGCTGGTCAAAGTCCGCGCCGACCTTCTTGGGCGTAGATCAGACGAGATCTCAAATACGAAGGGAAAGCTTGTAGGAACGTGCATGGACGTGATTTTGGACAGGGGTTCGACTCCCCTCACCTCCAGAACAAAAGAAAGGAACTCTTGAAGAGTTCCTTTCTTTTTATACGGGTTTATTTTTAGTGGACTGCAGTGATGTCAAAACCGAAAATCTTTGGTTTTCGGTTCGTTGATTACTGGATGTTTAAAAAGCCTTTGATCCTTCCCAAAAGGTCGTACAGCTTGCCGTTTTTTTGCGGCATCCGTTGTGCTTTGACTTTATGGATGCGAATCGTTGTTTCTTTTGGCACTTCCAGTTTTTGCATCGGATCTCCAATAATCGATTCTCCATAGAACCAATCGTAAAGGTCTTCCTTGTGACCGTACTGGTTCCTTTTCACCCTTTCGTTTACCCATTCCCGGAACGATTCGCCAATGAACTTGTGCTCAAAGGCGTAGTACATGAAACCATCCATTTGGTCGCTTCCACTGGTTTTGGACGAACCGATACTTACAAAACCGCCGTTAATCGTGTTAAAGATATGCTCGCTTCCAACAGAGGCACTATTGGCGTTGCCGTAGAAATCATAGCAGGTAAGTGGGCCACAGCAGGCAAAGTGGAAGAATCTCGGTGACACGCACATGTTTCTTTCCACTCGTGTTATATCCAGCCCGTTTCCAAGGCCAGTCTGGCCTCCGTGCCCACCATAAAGGGCCCAATCATACTTGTCGGATTTAATGTTGTCTAGATATTCCTGCCCGTCAGCGATGGACTTATCAAGGGAGTCTGGGGAATAAAGAAGGCTCAAACCATCAACGAATTTCTGGTCTAGAGGATTGTTTAGGCCTCCTTCCTCAGTTAGGAACATGGCACTACGCGTAGCTTTCTTGAACAAACCGAGATAGTAGTTGTGGATTTTCTCGAAATAGTTCAATAAAAGTGTTTTTGGGTTACCGTAGAAACCTGCCGTGTTGGGGTCAATTCGAGAAACCCATATTTCAAAGGAATCAGAAACTGCGCCACTTTTGGAATAGTGCCCGTCAAAAACTCCATTGGATTTTCCAGAAATCCAAAGGTGCTTTATGTCTTCCTCTGGGAGCGAATCCTTCATGAAAATATTTCCGTAATAGGTTTGGTTGAGACCGGGTGTGCTCTTGTCATTTTGACGCCAAACGGAATCAGGGATTGGTTCATAGGAGGCATTATTCCCGCATTTCCATTTTAGTGTAAGATAAGCGGCGCCATATTCCTCTGCATAGTTTAGTTTGAATTTGTAGAGACTGTCTT
Source organism: uncultured Fibrobacter sp. (assembly GCF_900316465.1). Lineage (NCBI taxonomy): Bacteria > Pseudomonadati > Fibrobacterota > Fibrobacteria > Fibrobacterales > Fibrobacteraceae > Fibrobacter > uncultured Fibrobacter sp. Next base: position 15,991 of record NZ_ONDD01000037.1, read on the forward strand.
TCTTGAATTGAAAAGCGCTGTAATAGGGAATGTCCCAGTTGTTGAACCATGCGTCAATGAGCAGGGAATCGTTAATCCAAAGGCGCCTGTCGTTGTCCGTGGTAAGTTGCAGGGAACAAAGTGCGGTGACTGGAGATTTGATGTATCCGGAATATGCAATTGAAAAACTATCCGCCGGTACTTTCCCTGGTATCGGAGAACCATCGCGTACATCAAAGTTTAACGTTGTCGTGGTGGTTTCAAACAACTTTCCGCCATAGGCTTCGGGGCCTCCGGCAGCAGTGTCTTTCCAAACACCGTCAAGGTCCATGAAGTAAAGGTCTGTTACCCAGCGCTGGTACCGGAATCCTTCTTGTGTTTTCTGGTAGAATTCAAATTGAGCGCGCGGAATGTCTCCAACAAAGATGGCGCCCGTGATGGAATCCTTCTTGCTTACGAGTATTTCTTTTAGGTCGGTGGCTTTCCCGCCGTTCTTCTGGGATTTGAAAGATATGACAGAGGCATTTACTTGATAAGTATTCCAGATGTCATCTGTATAGGTGTCTATGGCATTCTTGATTTCGTTGTCTTTTATCATTTCGTCGTCAACGACGATGAGGATATCAGATGCTTTGCTCCATGCGCAAACAGAAAATAGGAGAATTACCCCCAAAAAGTATTTAAGTGTATTTTTCATGAAAGCCCCCCTTGACTTCATTAAAGACAAAGTCCTTTTTTTGGGGAAATATATATTTTTTTCTGCTCGAAAGGGCTTTTTGTACGAAAAAGCGTGACGGAGTCTTGTAAAATAATGAAATTTTGTGCAGTGAACCTATTGACAATTGCCCAATTGTGCATTATATTTGTGTATGTAATTTATTAAAGCGAGGTTTATACATGGAAAACAACAGCAAACGCAAGGAGCTAACCACCCGTCAAGAAGAAATCCTGGAATACATCAAGAAGTATTCCAAGGAAAACCGCATGCCACCTACCGTCCGCGAAATCGGCAACCATTTCGAGATTTCTTCGACGAACGGCGTCCGTTCCATCCTCGCCGCCCTCATCAAGAAGGGCTATATCAACCGCTCCCCCAGACTTAGCCGCGGTATCGAAGTTGTCGACAGCGGCAATTCCGAGGCTTCGGAAGCGCCGACCAATACTATTGAAATTCCTATCGTGGGCCGCGTCGCTGCCGGTACGCCGATTCTTGCCGTGCAGAACCTCGAAGGCACCGTCACCATCGACCGCGACTTCCTCGCTTGCCGTTCCGACGTCTTTGCGCTCCGCGTCAAGGGCGACTCCATGATCAACGCCGGCATTCTCGACGGCGACTTGATTTTCGCTCGCCAGCAAAAGACGGCTGACCGCGGTGAAATCATCGTGGCCCAGGTCGACAACGAAGCCACCGTCAAGTATTACCACCCCGCCGCAGACCATATCGAACTGCGTCCGGCAAACCCGCGTTACCGCCCGATCATTGTCAAGAAGGACAAGCACTTCTCCATTGCAGGCAAACTCATCGGCGTGATGCGTAAGGTGAACTAACAGAGGCCGCGCCGACCGCGGCGCCCTCGCCCGCCACTTGAAAACTCGCTTATAAAGAAATCCGCCCTCGGTCGAACCGGGAGCGGATTTTTAATTTCTGACGTTATCCAAAAGGATTAATCTTCCATTTCGGCGAGATCTTCTTCAGCTTCCTTCAGATCGTCTGCGTCCGGTCCGATAATATCGTCATCTTCTTCATCCAGAGAGTCGCCGTCCATGGCACCGAGCTGGTATTCCACCTTGCGGGCTTCCTTGGACTGACCGAGCTTAAGGATGGCGGCACATTCTTCGCAGAAGCCGAGATGCTTGTCGACCCAGAATTCAGGAGACACGAGGTTGCGGTTGCAGCGCGTGCACATCTGCGTGGCAGCTTCGCGTTCGAACATCTTGTTCTGTTCTTCGAGTTCCTTGAGAATGCGTTCCGTCAGTTCTTCCTGCGTTTCTTCGGCAAGGGACGACTTGTGGCGGATTGCAGAGGTCGGCTTCATGTCAAGGTTCTTGACATCGCTGGACATTTTCTTCTTGTTGGAGCGGTCTTCGGATTCGTCGACCTTCACGAACATGATGGTCTTGGAAAGGCGCTTGACACCCTGCAGGAGCACGGCGTAGGCGTAGTCCGGAGCGTTCTTGGACTTCTTTTCGGCAACCGGAGTTTCGACCGGCTGTTCGACTTCAACAGGCTTTGCAGCGGGCTTGGCTTCAACCTTTGCGGGAGCCTTTGCAGCCGGCTTTGCCGGAGCGGCTTTCGGTTCGGGCTTGGCGGCAGCCTTCGGAGCAGCAGCGGGCTTTGCGGCCTTAACCGGAGCAGCCTTCGGAGCAGGCTTAGCCGGAGCGGGCTTCTTGGCAGGAGCCTTTGCCGGAGCGGCCTTAGCTACAGTCTTCTTAGAGTCCTTCGCCTTCGGAGCGGGCTTTGCCGGAGCAGGCTTCTTAGCCGGAGCCTTCGGAGCCGGTTTTGCCGGAGCGACCTTCTTGGCAGGCTTTGCCGGAGCGGCCTTCTTGGCCGGGGCCTTCGGAGCCGGTTTTGCCGGAGCAGCCTTCTTGGCAGGGGCCTTTGCAGGCTTTGCCGGAGCAGCCTTCTTCACAGCTTTAGCAGGGGCCTTGGCGGGCTTTGCCGGAGCGGCCTTCTTGGCAGGCTTTGCTGCGGGTTTCTTTGCCGGAGCCTTGGACGATACTTTCTTAGAACTCATAGATTACTTCTTTTCCACGATAGTGATGTTAATAATTTTATCATTGGGTTCAATACGGCAAACGACATCTTCGCCTTCAAGAACCTTACCGAACACCGTGTGCTTGCCATCTAAGTGGTGCTGCGGCGTCTGCGTGATAAAGAACTGCGAACCGTTCGTATTCGGACCACGATTGGCCATCGAGATAACGCCGGCTTCGTGCTTCAAAGAACTGATTTCGTCATCGATCGTATAACCGGGACCGCCCTTGCCGTTACCTTCGGGATCGCCACCCTGGATCATGAATCCGGGAATCACGCGATGGAACGTGAGGCCGTTGTAAAAGCCCTTGTTTGCGAGATCGACAAAATTTGCAACCGTGTTGGGAGCAGACTTGAAATCGAGCGAAACCACGATTTTGCCTTCGTGGGTTTCAATAATTGCATCGATTGCCTTAATAGCGGAATAGTCCTTGTTGAACACCTTTCCCTGAGCGAATCCAAAACTGAAAAAGCCAAGAACAAGGGCTGTCACAAGGGCAACAAAAACGAGAGGTCTTTTCATATCAACCATGATTGATGGTGCACATCTTTGATTTATATTGTTAATATAGCTTTTTTTGTCAAAGTCCATTGCGCATTTTCTATATTTAGCCCGAAAAATAGCAGGATTCACCCGGTAATTTCACCAGATAATCTTATCGTAATTATGCCGCAAAACGACAACATTAGAAATTTCAGCATTATCGCCCATATCGACCACGGTAAATCGACTCTTGCCGACCGAATGATTGAACTGACCAAGACCGTTTCGAAGAACGAAATGACGAACCAGCTCTTGGACGACATGGACCTAGAACGCGAACGCGGCATTACCATCAAGGCTCACGCTATTCGCATGGTGTACGAGAAAGATGGCAAGGAATACATTCTGAACATGATCGATACGCCGGGGCACGTGGACTTTACTTACGAAGTCAGCCGTTCCTTGGCCGCTTGCGAAGGCGCCATTCTGGTGGTGGATGCAAGCCAGGGTATCGAAGCCCAGACGCTTTCGAACCTCTACCTCGCTCTCGAAAACGACCTGGAAATTATTCCGGTGCTCAACAAGGTAGACCTTCCGGGTGCACAGCCCGACCATGTGGCTCAGCTCGTAGGCGACTTGCTCGGTTACGACCCCGAAAAGATTCCGCGCATTTCCGCTAAGACCGGCCTGAACGTAGACCAGGTTCTCGACAAGATCGTCGACGAAATCCCGGCTCCCAAGGGCGACAGCGGCAAGCCCCTGAAGGCTCTTATCTTTGACTCCGTGTACGACTCCTACCGCGGCGTGATCAACTATATCCGCGTTGTCGAAGGCACCATCAAGGCCGGCATGAAGATCAAGATGATGAAGACCGGCGCCGAATACATGGTGACCGAAGTCGGAACATTCAGCATGCGCCGCGACCCGCGTGACGAACTGACCGAAGGCATGGTCGGTTACGTGCTTGCAAACGTCAAGACGATTAGCGACGTGAAAATCGGCGATACACTCACCGATTCCGCCAACCCGGCGACCGAACCGCTCCCGGGCTACAAAGACATTCTGCCCATGATCTATTCCGGTATCTACCCCATCAATCCGGAAGACTACAAGGACTTGCGCGAAGCTTTGGAAAAGCTCCGTCTGAACGACTCCGCCATCAGCTGGGAACCGGAAACTTCTGAAGCACTCGGCTTCGGATTCCGTACCGGATTCCTCGGACTCTTGCACATGGAAATCGTGCAGGAACGCCTTGACCGCGAATTTAACGTGGACATCATCACGACTGTACCGAACGTGGAATACCACGTGTACATGAGCGACGGCACGATGGTGAAAATTGAAAGCCCGTCCAAGCTTCCCGATGCTAGCCGTTACGACCACATCGAAGAGCCTTATGTGAAGGCCCAGATCTTTACGCCGAAGGAATTCGTGGGCGCACTCATGACGCTCTGCGAAGAAAAGCGTGGCGAATTCGAGACCATGGAATACCTCGACGAAGAAAAGGTGATTCTCAAGTACAACCTGCCTCTCGCCGAAATCATGTTCGACTTCTACGACCGCCTCAAATCCGTAAGCCGCGGCTATGCAGGCCTTGACTACGCCCCGAGCGAATATCGCAGAAACAACCTGGTGAAGCTCGACATTCTTTTGAACGGCGACCCGGTGGATGCATTCTCGGTGATTATCCACAAGGACAAGGCCCACACCTACGCCAACGCCATTTGCGTGAAGCTTAAAGACCTTATTCCGCGCCAGCAGTTCGACGTGGCAATCCAGGGTGCTATTGGCGGCAAGATAATCAGCCGCTCCACCGTGAAGGCTGTGCGTAAGGACGTGCTTGCCAAGTGCTACGGCGGTGACATTACCCGTAAGCGCAAGCTCCTTGAAAAGCAGAAAGAAGGTAAGAAGCGCATGAAGAGCATCGGTTCTGTCGAAGTGCCGCAGAAGGCGTTCCTCGCCGTGCTTTCGCTTTCCGACAACTCCACCAACAACGGGGACTAAGTCCAATGTCCAGACTTTCGAGAAAGGTGAAAAGGCTGCAGCGAAAGAATTCGCAAAGCCATATCTTTCTCTTGTTCCTGTTCTTGCTGTTTGTTGGCGGGCTCGCGTTTGTCGCGCGTATTTACGCTCTCGCGCCCGTCAAGATTGTGGATGCGTCGATGACGCCCAAGTTCAAGGAACAGTCTACCCATTGGATGTGCAAACTGCCGCAATGCCTTACCCAAATCAAGGACCAGGACATTGTCTGGCTTTCGCTCAAAAGCGGCGAAACCATGGTGCGCAGGGTGCTTGCCATGCCAGGCGATTCCATTGAAATCACGGATAAAGGCCGCGTGCGTACTCCGCACCGAAACTTTAAATGGAAAGGCGAAGACGCCTTTATTCAAAGCCAAACGATTTACGTTCCTAAAGCCGGCGACACGCTCTATTTTGACAAATTAAACGACGTGGAGCAGGACTATATTTTAGCCTACCTGCACACTCATGGCGAAAAGATTGCCGTCAAGTCGACTCTTTGGCAAGGTGACCGCGAAATCAACATTGACCGCGTGGGTGCCACCAAGATTGCAAACCGCCAGGTAAGCCTTAAAGAAATTGATTTCTTGCCGTGGCAAGACCGCTACCTGATCGAGCTCCAGATTCGCCAGGCAGAACCGGGCAACGCTCCGATTAAAATCAAGCGCGAATTGTTCCGTTTAAAGCCCGCCAAGCTCGAGCTCACTCCCCCGCCCACGTCTTCTGCAGACTCTACCGTAGGCGATTCCATTAAGACCGATTCTATCAAAGTCGCGCACGTCGATTCCAACAAAACAGCAAAGGCCGACACGACTCAAAAAGACACAACGAAAAAGGATTCTGCCGTCGCAGCCCCCGCAAAACAGGCGCCAGCAAAGGAAGAACCGGAACAGTTCTTGGACGAACCCTTGAACAAGATTGTGATTGAAGAAGACTGCTATTACATGACATGCATCAAAGGCTCCAGCTGCCCCGATTCACGCGAACTCGGCTACTTTACGCACAACGATTTTATCGGGCGCTACTTGGAATGGCCTGACCGCTTCCAAAATAGAATCATTGTTCCGGCAAAGAAAATCCTCGACAAATCAATCGAATACATTCTCTCGCTCCTAGCTCCGGAAGAAGATTCTGAAGAAAATACTTCTGAAGATGAAACCAAGAGCGATTCCACAAAGTAAATTCTTTTAGATTGTCACACGAATTGTACTAAAGTACTAAAAGTGCGCAAGGTTATGACGCAGCAGAAAACTTGTTTTCTGTTATGGCATAACCGTAGCCACGAACGCCAACGGCGTTAAATGCTAGGCTCGGAAGTAGGTTTGCAAGCAATCCTGTTTCTCTCGCCTTACGCATTTATCTGATTTTACTAACGTAAAATCTATATATAATAATTTGTTTTTAACAGGAATCACGTTAGTGATTCCCAATCAGTGTGACAATTATATTGTTAAAAAATGCCGTTAAGCATTTCTAATCCGTGTGGTTTCCCAAAAACTTTCATGCCCAATCGATACAACAAAAAAGGCCGCGAATTATCGCGACCTTTTGAATTCCTATTGCTCAGCAATTAGTCCAGCGAGTGAACCAGGAGACCGTCGCGGAGCTTCGGTTCAAACCAGGTGCTCTTCGGCGGCATGATTTCGCCAGCGTCCGCGATGTTCATGAGCTGATCGAGAGTCGTCGGATACATAGCGAAGGCGCAGGCGCATTCACCGCTATCCACACGCTTCACGAGTTCGCCGAGACCGCGGATGCCACCGACGAAGTCGATGCGCTTAGAGGTACGCGGGTCATCGATATCGAAGAGCGGCTTCAGGATAAGTTTCTGGAGGAGAGCCACGTCGAGGCTGTCGACCGGACCGAGGTTCTTGAGGTATTCAGCCTTAAACGTGCAAGCATACCACTTGCCACCCATGTAGAAGTTCACCTGGTTCTGCTTGGCCGGGCTCTGCATCTTGTCGAGTTCGGCAATGTCGAACACCTTCTTCATTTCGTCCATGAGCTGTTCCGGAGTACGACCGTTCAGGTCCTTGAGCACGCGGTTGTAGTCAAGAATCTTGAGCTGGGTGCTCGGGAAGAGGATGGCGAGGTAACGGTTGTATTCTTCGTCACCGGTGTTGTTCGGGTTCTGTTCAGCGCGGAAGCTTGCGGCGCGGGCACCGGCAGCACTGCGGTGGTGACCGTCGGCAATGTAGCTCACCGGAACGGCTTCGAAAGACTTGCGGATGGCTTCGATTTCGGCGTCATCGTCGATAATCCAAACCGTGTGGCCAAAGCCGTCACCCTTGCTCACGAAGTCATACACAGGCTTACGCTTGGTCACTGCACCGAACACATCGAACTGGCCCTGATCGCGGTAGGTCAGGAACACCGGACCGGTGTTGGCGTTGGTGGCAAGCACATGGCGCAAACGGTCTTCTTCCTTGTCGGCGCGGGTCAGTTCGTGCTTCTTGATAATGCCGTTGAAGTAGTCGGCAGCGGGCACGCAGCAAACGAGACCGTACTGTTCGCGGCCGTTCATGGTCTGGCGGTAAACGTAGAGGCAAGGCTTCTTGTCGTAAGCGATAACGCCGTCGGCAATCATCTTGTCCAAATTTTCACGAGCATGCGCATAGACTTTCGGGTCGTAAGCATCCACGGAATCAGGGAGTTCCAGTTCCGCACGGGTCACGCGCAGGTAGGAATGCGGGAGCCCTTCGGCCATTTGCTTGGCTTCGGCGCGGTTCATCACGTCGTACGGGAGGGCAGAAATCGTTTCGGCTTCGGCCGGATTCACCGGGCGCAGCGCCTTGAACGGGTAAATGTGCATCATAGGGTGTTTTCCTTTGTGTGCTGCTTTAATTAAAGCTTCGTCTTCGGCAATCAAGCTCTGGATGTAGCTTGTCTTTGCATCCAGCCACTTTTTCTTGCGATAATTTACAATAAAATAGGCCAGGAAAAAGAAGATTGCACCGCCAATAGCCGCCACAATCGTAATTCCTATCATAAAGGCTGCCAAATGCCCCGCCGCATCGTGCCACAAGTGCGAAATCACGGAAATGCAATTCTTGAACGAAAGGCCTTCGAATTCCGAAAGGAAGTCGAAATTAATCTTTTCGGGGTTTAAAATCTTGCAACCGATGGCGTAACCCGACGGGTAAAAGAAACCGAACTGAGTGAGCGGGTTTGCCACGAAAGAAGACACAATACCCGGCACCTTCGGGAGCCTGAACAGGGCGCAGAACGCCACGGTCAAAATAATTGCGACACCAATTGTCGGCCAAATACCAATAAATACGCCCGCCGCAACGGACCAAGCCACTTTCAGGGCATCTTGCCGCTTGGGGAACATGCGGTTGTAATAGATGCGGCTCAGTCTCTTGTACTTCGACTCGTTGCGGTCGATACGCTTATGCTTAAATCGAATCATTGCGAGCCAAATTTAGAAAAAGTTACAAGCACTCTGCAATCCCCAAGCCTAAAAGATGTGATAAATTCTAAATTTAGAGTGATGAAACACTTGATTTCTAAAGAAGGCTTTGAAAAGTTCAAGGCGGAATGGGAACACCTGAAATACGTAGAACGCCCGGCAATGATCAACCAGGTGCAGGCAGCAGCGGCCGAAGGCGACCGCAGTGAAAATGCGGCCTACACGTACGGGCGCATGCGCGTGCGCGAAATCGACCGCAGGCTCCGCGAACTGGACCGCATTCTGGACGGCGCGCAGGTGGTCGAATCGCAGGCATCTGACGACGGCACGGTGCGCTTTGGCGCTACAGTCAAGATGAAAGACATCAAGACCAAGCGCGAACGCACCTACTCTATCGTGGGCGAAAAGGAAATCGACCCATTGCAGGGCCGCATCAGCATGAAGTCGCCCGTAGGTGAAGCCCTGATGGGCAAAAAACAAGGCGACCAGGTACAGGTGCAAGCACCCAAAGGCCTGATTACCTACGAAATTGTAGAGGTTAGCTACTAGAGGAGATCCCCGCCTACGCGGGGATGACATCAACAGCATGTTCATCGATACGCATTGTCATTTGGATTCCTACGAACAGCATTCCGGCGAAACCGTCGGCGATCTGTTTTCACGCCTCGCCCACGACCCGGATCAAAACGTCCAGGCGCCCGAAGCCTATATTCATGTGGCATGCGATCCGGCAGACTTTGCCCGCGCCCAAGAGCTCTCTGAAAAATATCCAAATGTCTACGCCGCTTACGGGATTCATCCGGAATATGTTTTGACAGAAACCGCCGAAGACGAAGCCCGCATGCTGGAATACCTGAAGCACCCCAAGTGCGTGGCTTGTGGCGAATTCGGACTGGATTACCACTACGGTTCAGACACCAAGGCCGAACAGGTCAAGCTTTTCGAGCGCCATCTGGAACTCGGGCTCAAATCGGGCAAGCCGCTGGTTTTGCACCTGCGCGAAGCCGACGACGATGCGCTCGCCGTGCTCCACAATGCCGACCTTCGTGGAAGCAAGATTCACGTTCACTGCTTTACGGGCTCGCCCAAATTCTGCGCACAGCTTTTGGACCTCAAATACCGCGGCGCAAGCATTTTTGTGGGCTTTACGGGAATCGTGACCTTCAAGAATGCACAAAACGTGCGCGATGCCGCGGCGCTCGTGCCCATGGACCAAATGCTCCTGGAAACCGACTCCCCCTACATGGCACCCATCCCTTACCGCGGAAAGCCCTGCCATTCGGGCTATATCCCCTACATTGCACAGGCACTCGCCCAAGTAAAAGAAATCCCCGTAGAACAACTCTACAGGGACTGTCGCGAAAACACTCGCCGTTGTTACGGGATATAACTCTCTCCGACGTAACCTCTTTCAATAATCGGAATTTCTTTTGCCGGCTTTTCGGCAACTGCAGACGACGCGGGCAGATAATGCTGCTGCAAGTATTCGTAGGCCTTGTCAGCAGATAGCGGTTTGCTAAAGTAGAAGCCCTGAATCAGCTTGCAACCTTCAGACTTCAAGAAGTCAAGCTGTTCTTCGCTTTCGACGCCTTCTGCAATCAAGTCCAGATTCAAGGACTTGGCAATGCCAATCACCATGCGGGCAAAAGAGGCATCTTCTTCGTCGTCGGTCACGTGGTCAATGAAGGACTTGTCCATCTTGAGCGTATGAATCGGGAACTGCTTGAGGTAAGAAAGGCTGCTGTAACCCGTACCGAAGTCGTCAATCGAAATCTGGATACCCATTCCCGAAAGAGCCTTCATGATCTTCACCGTCTTTTCGGCTTCGCACACGGCTGTGTATTCGGTAATTTCGAGCTTCAGGTTCTTGGGGTTCAAATGCGTTTCGAGCAACACCTGCTTGATGTCGTCGATCATGTTGTCGAGCGCAAACTGCTTTGCCGAGAAGTTCACGGCCACCTGGATATCGGTAAATCCCTGGTCGACCCAAGCTTTAGCCTGCAAGCACGCCATTCTCAGAATCTGGGCACCCATCGGGATAATGAGGCCAGTCTCTTCGGCAATCGGGATAAATTCTGCCGGCGAAATAAACTTGTTTTCGGACTGGTTCCAACGGACAAGCGCCTCGAAGGCGGACACGCGGTTTCCGTTAGCGATATCGACAATCGGCTGGTAGAACAGCACGAATTCGCGAGCCTGGAGAGCCCTGCGGATATCGAATTCAAGTTTGTAGAGCTTCATGGCCTTTTCACGGATGCCACCGCTAAAGAACTGGATTCCGCCATGAGCCACGCTCTTCTTCATTTCGCGAAGGCTGGAGGTGACGTTCGCCATGATGTCTTCGACGCAGTCCACTTCGCGGTTGAGGGCCACCGCCATCGAAACGCCGATATAAAGTTCACGACCTTCCAGCTGGATGGGCTGCTTGACCGCATTGTGGATTCTGCGGACTACAGCCTTGATATCGTTATCGTCGTCATTAAACTTGATATCGTGCAAAACAATAGCAAACACATCGGGACCAATTCGTGCAATCGTGTCACCCACGCGGCACTGGGCCTTAATACGGTCGGCGACCACGCGCAAAACGCTGTCGCCTACATTAATGGAATAAGATGTATTGATTGCGCCAAAACGGTCGATGTCCAAAAGGGCCACCGCAAACAGGTAATCGGGTCTCTTGAGAGCCATGTCGACATCGACTTTGAGCTTTTCAAGGAAGAACTTGCGGTTATAAACGCCGGTCAGGGCATCTTGATAGGCGTAGTAGTAATTCTGCTTGGCCTGGGCCTGCTTGTCGGAATATTCGTTCAAGGCACCGACAATACGGATGGGATGCCCGGAATCGTTCATCTGCACGTGGCCAGAAAGCATCAGGCTGCCTTCGCCGGACTTTGCCTTCAGCAAATTGACCGTCAAGCTGAACTTTTCGCCATTTTCGAGGGCGACCTGCAAGGCCTTCTTGAACTGGAGCCAGTCACTTTCGACAATGCGTTCCTTGAGCAAGTCAAAGGAATCGAGCATGGTACTCGATTCGGCCTGCAAAAGCTTAATCGCGCGGCGGGACCAGTACACCTTTCCGGTAATCACGTCAAAGGTCCAGAAACCGCTAGCGGAGATATCGACCATCATCTGGAACAGTTCGTCACGTTCCATGAGATCTTTCTTGAAATCACGAATGGGGACCGGATCGGCAGTCGGAGGGGCGATATTGACATCTTCGCGCATGCGCTTGCGGTTGCCAATAATCGGAAAACGGTACAAAACAGCCACTACAACCAAGAAAAAGTCGGCAAGAATATAAGGGACCGCCCAAATTAGACGTTCCTTACCCGATAAAATTTCTGGAATGAATGCTGCAAAGAAAACGCTTGCTATAACCAGCAAGAACCTTAACACCACTTTTTCGTCAAACAATCTCATTTACCCAATCCGTATGGGCTTAATATATAAATAAATTTTAACAGTGTAACTAAATTTTTTATGTTTTTTTTGATAGTGGATGGTTACACGATAACAAAAAACGGACCCTGGGGATCCGTTTTAATAGTGCCAAAGGGACTCGAACCCTTGTTACCGGCGTGAGAGGCCAGTGTCCTGGACCACTAGACGATGGCACCGAATTGCTTATTTAGCGCGCTAAACGAGCGCCGCCAAATATAGCAAACCAGCAATTTTCTGTCTAGTCTCTGTAGTAGAGGTCGAGATTGCTTTCAACTGCAGTCGAATTTTCGAGGTTGTTCACAAATTCAGTGAACAAAGTCATGGCAACATAGCTGCTGGTGTTGGCAATTTCGGTCTTCACAGCTTCCTTAACGGCAGCTTCTTCAGGAACCTTCTTGGAGACAACCTTGACCATCACGGCACCGTTTTCGGTAGCAACGGCAGGGCTCCATTCGCCTTCCTTGGCATTTTCGAGAATCTTGGCGATACGGGTGCTGCCATAGCCGAAGCCCGGCACATAGCCGTCGACAGAAGCGGTCACCTTTTCGATGTTGACCTTTTCAATCTTGTTTGCAGCAACAGCGGCAGAATCAGCAGCGCTATCAGCCGGAGCCCAAGCCTTAACCTTGTCAGCAACAGAAGCGAGGTAAGCTTCAGCAGCGGCGGCAGTCTTGTTGCGGAGCAGAGTGCTCTTGATGTTGTTGAAGTACAGGTCAATGCTACGATCGCCAGCCTTGAGGTCCTTCACCTTTTCGGCAACAACGACCCACTTGTTATTCTTCAAGATCGGAGAAACCTTGCTGGCTTCATCCGGGAGATTTTCGTTCGGCCAAGCGTAAGCGGCAAGACCCTTCAGGTAACCGACACCATCGATATTGTCGCCACGAGAAATCCAGTTAGAAGTATGAACGTCGAGGTTCTGTTCCTTAGCGGCTTCGGCAAAGGTCTTGCCTGCGTCCACAGAGGCCTTGACCTTGGTGAGGATGCCTTCGAGGCTATCGATAGTTTCAGAAGAAGCGTTCACGACGAGGAGGATGTGAGCGACCTTCACGAGATCAGCACCGGTAGAGTCCTTGGACTTGCCGAGGCTCTTGATGATGTGGTAACCAAAGCGAGTACGAACCGGTTCGGAAACGGCACCGGAATCAAGACCGAAGGCGACATCTTCGAATTCCTTGACATAGACGCCACGACCCACATAGTCGTCGCTCAAGACGCCACCCTTTTCAGCGGTGGTTGCATCTTCAGAAGAAATACGGGCCATGTCTTCGAACGTGGTGGTCGAAGAGGAATCGGTCAGCTGGTAGTAGAGCGTCATGGCGTATTCGCGAATGCGAGCGTCGTCACCAGCAGTAGCTTCAACCGGGAGGTATGCAAATTCAAACTGAGCCATGTCCTTCTTCACGAAGAAGCTGTCGCGATGGGCGTTGAAGTAGCCAGCAACCATCACGCTATCCACGGCATTTTCGTCGGCCTTGAAGTCTGCGCCATTGGCAACCGCCACCTGCAGTTCGTAATCGGTCAAGCGACGATTAACGTTCCAGTTAGCTTCGAGAGAAGTCGGGTGAACGGAAGCTCCAACCAGCACTTGCAGTTGGCGAGCCGGAATGGTGTTGGTCTTCAGGTCTTCTTCGAGCTGAAGCATCACACCCCAGCGGAAAGCTTCGGGAGTCTTGAGCCAAGCGTCGTATTCGTCCTTGTTGAAGGTAGAATCAGTAAGGAACTTCGGCAGGCTAGCAATGTAGGCATTGCTACGCTGCATCAGGTCTTCCTGGCTGGTGGCCTGCTGCTGGATCATGTATAAGCGGCGCTGTGCTTCCTGCACCAGGCGTGCACGCACGGCGTCCGGATTGCGGCTGAATTCAGAACCGATTTCGGCGACCGAGGCGCTCAGTTCGGCTTTTTCGAACTGGTCGTTCAAGAGAATCTGGCGAACAAAGCTACGGAACACTTCGGTGCGCAGCTGGTTGTACTGTTCGTCTTCAAGGTGCTGACCCTGGTACTGGTTCTGCACGATGTTCTTGATACGGGAGTCGAATTCGGCATAAGTAATCTTCTTGTCGTTTACAACGCCGACCGGATAGCTGTGTCCTTGGTTCGGGACACGGTCCATGGCCAAAAGGCCCACCACGATACCCGCGGCAAAGATAACGATAATCCACTTGGCTTTTTCATTAATCCACGTTAACATAGAGTAGACTCCATAGAAATTTTTGTCGGGCAAAATGTAGCAAAAAAAATCAATTACTTTTATTTTGCATTCAAATAATGCCGAAATAGCCGTTTTTTTCTATCTATACACTACACAAAGACAAAGTTTACTCAACGGAGTTCGGTCATGTACGACATTTTGGTCCTGGGAGCAGGCATTTCTGGCTTGAGTGCAGCACTCCATGCCGCAGAAAAAGGCTTTTCGGTTGTTATCCTCACTAAGGGTGCAAAACCAGATGGCTCATCGAACTACGCTCAAGGCGGAATCGCGACCGTTACCGAAAAAACAGACAAATTCAAGTTTCATATCGACGACACTCTGGAAGCAGGAGCCGGCCTTTGCAAAAAGGAACCCGTGAACATTCTGACCAAGAGCGGCCCGGCTACTATCCAGCAGCTGGTCAAGTGGGGCGTGCAGTTCACCCCCTCGCCCGCCGACAAGACTCAGTTCGACCTGCACTTGGAAGGCGGCCACAGCCACCACCGCATTTTGCACGCCGCAGACCTTACGGGTAAAGAAATCATGCGCGCATTGCTTTGCGAACTGCACAAGCACGAAAACATTCACTACATCGAAAACTGCTACATCAAGGATTTGATTTGCAAGGGCGAAGGTAAGAGCAAGCGCTGCATCGGTGCAAAGATTATTCACCAGAAGACAGGCCTTGTCGAAAACCTTTACGCAAAGGCTTCTATCCTTTCTACTGGCGGTGCCGGTCGAATCTGGCAGTACACCGTTTGCCCGCCCGATAGCTGCGGCGACGGCATGGCCATTGCAGCCCGCGCAGGCGCAGCCTTGCAGGACATTGAATTCATGCAGTTCCACCCCACGAGCCTTTATGCTCCGAGCCTCAAGAAGCCGTTCCTGATTTCGGAAGCCGTGCGTGGCTTTGGCGGAATCTTGAAGAACGACAAGGGCGAAGAATTCATGAACCAGGTGCATCCGTTGCACTCCCTTGCACCGCGCGACATTGTGGCCCGCGCCATTCATAGCGAAATGCAGCGCTTGGGCAAGCCCAACATGTTTATCGATCTTTCGGGCCGCACGCCGAAAGACATCAAGAGCCATTTCCCGAACATCTACGCCAAGTGCATGGAAGCAGGCATCGACATCACCAAGCAATGGATTCCGGTGGTGCCGGCCGCACATTACATGTGCGGTGGCGTACTGGTCGACACATGGTCCCGCACCGAGATTAAGGGCCTGTACGCCTGCGGCGAAGTCGCCGCTACCGGCGTCCACGGCGCAAACCGCCTGGCATCGAACTCGCTTCTGGAAAGCGTCGTCTTTGCCATTCGCGCCGTCGACAACATTAGCGAAAGCGGTCTCCTGAAAGAAAAGATTGCAACAAGCAAGTCGAGCAAGAAAGAAAAGATTTCGTTCACCAAGTCTGCCTACTGGCGCAAACGCAAGAAGATTCTGCAGGACATGATGTGGACACATTGCGGAATCGTGCGCACGATTGCAGGACTCAATCAGGGGCTCAAGGTTGTCGAAGAACTTGAAAAAGATGTCGATGCCGCCATCAAGAACAAGGAGACCGAAAACCTGTACTACATCGAATTCCTGAATGCACTGCAGGTGTCGAAGATGATTCTGATTGCAGCACTCCACCGCAAGGAATCCCGCGGACTCCATTACATTCTGGATTATCCGAATCTTGACCCCAAGACAAAGCATCACACGATTTACTTGGATGGCAAAAAATAAGTAAATTGTGGTTGGTGTATTTAGGAAGTTGGAAGTGTCAAGCGAAACAAAAAAGCCTTCGAAGATTGGTGGATACACACCGACGCAGGAATTAGGTTCCGGCGCCATGGGCCAGTTGTGGCTTTGCCACGACAAGTCGCTCGACCGCATGGTCGTTGTCAAGCAAATGCAGCAGGACATCGAAGACAACGATGTGAATGTTCGCCGCTTTATGCAAGAAGGTAACATTCTTGCGCATTTGAACCACCCGGCCATTACCAAGCCCTACGCCCTTTGGAAAGAAAAAGACGGCAAGCTTTCGCTGTCCATGGAATTTGTCCACGGGCTCACGCTGCGCCAGATTCTTGACAAAGTAAAACAGCCTCCTCTGTGGGTGGTGCTGAACATCTTGCACGAAATCCTTTGTGCCCTAGGCGAAGCTCACCGCAAGGGAATCGTTCACCGCGATATTAAACCCGCCAATATCATGATCGATAACGACGGGCGAATTCATTTGCTCGATTTCGGTATCGCGCATACCGAATCTCCGCTCAAGTTCAACAAGGGCGAAGACGCCGAACGACTCACGCAAACAGGTGCAATCCTTGGCACAGTCACCTACATGAGCCCCGAGCAGACTGTCGGCGAAGAAGCCACTCCGGCCTCCGACTTGTTTGCGGTAGGCATTGTCGCAAGCGAAATGCTCCTCGGGCAAAACCTGTTCCGCGGCACGAACTTTAGCGACACGCTTCAGAGAATCCAGAAGCTCCGCGTCACCGAAAAGGCTTTTGACAAGGAACTCCCCCGCCGCTTAAAGAAATTGATTGCAAAAATGCTGAACAAGGATCCGCGCAAGCGTCCGCTCACCGCATTCGATGCCGCCGAGCAGGTTTCGCTTGTCATGCGCAATTACCCGCGCGACATGGTTCCGTATACGGCCATGTGGATTTACGCCATCAAGGATTCTATCAAGCAGAAAACCGACTCTATCGACGAAACGCTTTTCACCGAACCCCCGATTTATCCGACACACATCAAGTTCCACTTTTTCAAGGGACTAGGCATCGGAGCTATTATTGGCTTTTTAATTTGTTTTATCATCACACGATTTATTTAGAGAACTTTTTTAGAAAACAAATTCTATGAACGCAATAGACATTGTCTGTCTCATCATCATTCTTTTTCTCATGCTGCTCGGATTATGGCACGGATTTTTCCGCGGGATATTCCGACTGATTGCCTGGGCTGCAGGTATTGTGGGAGCCTATTTTGCATGCGACCTGCTTTCTGATTTTGTTTCAAGCACCTTGCAGGCCAGCGCATTCTCGACAAAGCTCGTTTGCATGTGCATTGGATTCCTGGTTCCGTTCTTACTGTTCCTGTTTGTGGGTCGTTTTCTCCAGCATATTACCCAGAACACGACCGTAGGCAAGGCCGACCGAATTCTCGGGGGTATTTTTGGAGTCATCAAGGCTCTGCTCATTTGCTTTGTATTGCTGACGATTTTGCACTTGTTCCCCTTTGGCGGAATTATTCCGGAAACCCGCGACACCGCTTTCGCTTACGACGCCTACAAAGCATCTCTCGAGCTGCTGGGTTATTCTTCAAAGCCGGTGAACTTGCTCGACGTTGCCGAAAAGAAGGCCAACGAAATCACCAAGTCCATTACGGATAAAGCAACCGAAAAGGCATCCGAAGCCGCCAAGGAAGCTGCGGACAAGGCTACTGAAGTAGTCAAGGAATCTGCAAAGGAAGCCACGGAAGTCGCCAAGGAATCGGTCAAGGACGCCGTGGATTCCCTTAAGAACGCAACGAAAGAAGTCGCTAAATAGCGACTTTACCTTGTCGCGTACTTACGCGCCTCTTTAATAATATCTTCTTCGCC
>NZ_ONDD01000038.1 GCF_900316465.1 uncultured Fibrobacter sp.
GACGTTCAGGCCAGACTTCAGGATATGGGCATTCAGCTGAGCACAGCCACTGCCGGACGGTATCTTAAAGAGCTTGACACAGACGGCTACACGAACAAAATCAGCAACAAAGGCCGTGTTCTTACCGAAAAGGGAACCGAACGCCTGGAAGCTCTCGATATGACTGTGACTTCAAGTATTTTGCATAAAAACGTTCAGGAATCGGTTATCGGTTCGGAGTATAAGGATCTTATAGACATTTATGCGGTGAGGATAGGCATTGAAAAAGAGGCTGTAAAGCTTTGCTGCAGATATGCGACCGATGAGGAGCTTGCAAATATAGAAAAGCTTGCACTTGAATATGAGCAGCTGGCTGAAAAAGGGGAGGACTTTATGGATGCCTCTCTGGATTTCCATGTTTCCATTGCAAGAGCCACCCGCAACAAGTTTATGGAAAGCTTCCTTACTATGCTGATTTTTGAGCAGAAACGTATTGAGCTCGGACTGAAAAAGCTTCCGACAAGAGATGAAGGCAAGCTGTTTTCTTCGCAGCATGCTGATATTTATAAAAGCATTTGCCGCCGCGATGAGAAAAAAGCCGTTGAGCTTATGCAGGATCACTTCAAATCGATTATGGACAGTATGAATAACAACTGATCCAAATGCATGGCATAGCACTGCAGCATTTGGATTTAGCACATGAAAATAAGAGGTGCTGTTAGCCATGAGTTATATTAACAAAAAAGCAAAAGCCTTGGAGCAAGGCGCGATCAGGGCCATGTTTGATAAAGCAGTCGGCATGGAAAACGTTATCAGCATGGGGATCGGAGAACCGGATATGGCAACTCCGACCTTGGTGTGCGAGGCATGCAAAGAGGCCTTGGATCTGGGTATGACCCATTATACGCCCAACGCGGGCACCATGATGCTGCGCAAGGCGATTGCCGAAAAATCATACATCAGCAAACTGAATTATGATCCCAAAACCGAAATAATCATTACCAATGGCGGCATGGGTGCGCTTTCACTGCTGTTCCTCGTTATCCTTGAAGAAGGAGAACTGGTTGCCCGCGAAACAACTCCGCCCCATTCTGTCGTATTCACCATGCGACCGGGAGACCTGGTCGGGGTGGCTGCACTCCTTGAACGCGAACCGTTCAAGTACGAACTCTCGGCCAGCAAGGATTCCAAGATTACGCTTGTTACCGAAGAGTGCATGGAATCGGAACTCAAGAGGCTCCCGCTTTGGCTCTTGGCTCTGATCCGCAACCTTTCTGCAAAGACACACTTGCTAAAGCGCGCCGCCATCGAGACTCGCGTAAGGAATTCTCTCAAGAGTCTGGCCGAATACCTGTGCCATAAGCCTAGCGACACGGAATTCAATCTCGCCGAGCTGCTTCGAGAATACTCATTCTTGACCAAGATTTCGACCACGGTTGCGCAAGAAGATTTCAAGTCGCTTTTACGCAGACACTTGATTAAACTTTCGCAAAAGAACGGTCGAGTATTCTGCAAGATTGTCGACCCGGAACTCTTGGACATCTTTACGGACTACATTAGGGCTCAAGAAACCGAAACGGAATTCGCGCCTTACAGGCTGAGCATTGTGCAGAAAAAGATTCTCGTGTTTTTGTCGACCATCGAAGAATCGCCCGAAAAGACTGGTCCCGATTGGATTGGCTACATTCACGAGAAATTCCCCGACGCCGATGTTTCGCAATGGATTAATTTGTTGCAAATCCAGTGGTTCGTAAAATCCGACCCCAAGAATCCTGAATGCGACCTTTTCAAAATCCATAAAGCCAAAGTCCATTATTTCTTGAAAGCGTTACGCTACGAGACAAACATTCGAGGGGTGCTATGACGCTTGAAGAAGGACAGATTTTATTCCGCGAAGGCGACCCCGGCGAAAACCTTTATGTGGTTCGCGACGGCGAGCTGCAAGGCAAGAGCACGCTCGGCACCGCCATCAACACCTACGGTCCAGGCGCTTTAATTGGCGAACTCGCCTTTTTAAAGAAAGAGCCCTACACCGAAACCATTACCGCCACCGAAGACTGCGAACTGATTGAAATCACGCCCGACGCCTTGGAAGAATCGCTGGAACAGGAACCCGCCTGGTTCAGGTCTATCATTACGTTCTTGACGGGGCGTTTACAGATTGCCGGCGACAACAAGCGCAAAAGCGACAAGATCAAGGCTCTCCCGAGCTTACTCTACATTCTGGATTCGCTTTTGACTCACGTCAAAGCGAGCGAAGAACCCAATGTTTCGCATACCGAAGTCATTGACGGCGTTGAAAAGCTTTTCAATCTTTCGAAAGACAACATCGAAGACCTGCTGAAGATTCTTGAAGATCTCGAAGTCCTAAAAATTCAGGGCGAAGAGATTCACGTGAAGAATGCCAACGTGATACATTTGCTGTACGAAACGATTCGGTTCCGCGCACGATACAAGAAGGCTCCCCCGCAAATTCTTTCGATGACCGAACAGATGGTTTTAAATGCGGTCATCAAGACCGTGCAGCAGAGCAAGGAACCGCTCAAAAACGGGGCGTTTACCGTCAAGACAGAGTCGCTCCTGAAAGTGGGCAAACGCGCCATGTTCGGCGCCACGCTTACCTTGCGCACGATGCTTCCGCTCCTGGAACGCAAGCTTTTGAATACGGCCACTCCACTTGGAGACGGATCCGTTCTGCCCGAAATCGAAGCCATTCCGTTCTTCTACGGCGATTTTGACACCATCCTCGATTTGATGGAACTCAACCGCATTTACCCGCTTCTCGACAAGAAGCTGGTGAAGTAGTTTGCTATATTTACACCTGTAAAATCAATTCACCCCAAACAGGTAAAATCATGAAACTTTCTGCACTTCTCGTGACCCTTTCCTCCATTGCCGCCTTTGCCCAAGAAGCTGCTCCCGAACAGCAGCCGAGCGCCATTGGCAGCTTCTTGCCGCTCATCCTTTTGTTCGTGGTGATGTGGCTCTTCTTCATTCGCCCGAAGAACAAGGAAATGAAGAAGATGGAAGAAATGCGCAAGGCCCTCAAGAAGGGTGACAAGGTGATTACCACCGCAGGCATTATCGGTACCGTCACAAACATTGACGAAACCAGCACTACGATTTCTGTGCGCACGGGTTCCACCACCATCATCGATTTTGAAAAGTCCGCCATTCTCCGCGTTCTGAACGCAGAAACAGCCCCGGCCAAGACCGAAGAAAAGAAGTAACCCATGGCTCTTCTAGAAATCAAAACTTACGGCGACCCGGTGCTTCGCAAAAAGTGCGAACCCATCACCGAGATTACGCCTGAACTGCGCCAGCTCGCCAAGGACATGCTCGAAACCATGTACGACGCTCCGGGCTGCGGCCTTGCTGCTCCGCAGATTGGCAAGAACATCCGCTTGGTCGTGATCGACACCGCCGTTCCGGGCGAAGAAGATCCGCGCCCCTACATCATGTTCAACCCCGAATGGGAAGCCGAACCTGATGCAAAGCCGGTGCCCTACGACGAAGGCTGTCTTTCTGTGCCGGATATTTTCTGCAACGTGATTCGCCCCGACAAAGTTTGCGTACGCTTTTTCGACATCAATGGCGAACCCCAGGAACTGCATGACTGCGACGGGCTCTTTGGCCGCTGCATTCAGCACGAAACAGACCACCTGAACGGCGACTTGTTCGTAGACAAGATTTCGACTGCCGACCGCACCATGAACCAGTCTAAGCTGCGCAAAATGGCAAAGGACACGCAGGCGAAGCTGAAGAAGAAGTAATGCTTCTTAGGCCTTCACTTTTATTCGCACTTACACTCGGATTTTCGGCTGCTTTCGCAGACGATGATTTTGATCTACCCGATGATGTGCAGAAAGCTGAAGTGCCTGCCAGCGCCGAAGAGGTTCCGGAAGGGCCTGTAAATTTCGCGCCCATCGAAGAGACGACGACAAGCGAGCCTACGCCCGCCAACAACAGTCCCGAAAATATTAGTTCTAAAAATGTCGCTCCTGCAGCCTCTGCAAAGAGCGACTCTTCTTATAAAGAAAAGAAGAAACGAACGCCTCTGAACAGCAGGTCCGCAAAGGCTATTGTCGATAGCTATTTGCCGCCTCCTCCAGAAGAACCTCCGGTAACAGCGAAGCCCGCTGTAAAAAACGAAAGCAAGCCGAAGGTGGAAAACCAGCCCGCAGCCGACGTTTCGGCAACTGATGTGCCGGCGGCATTCAAGGAACATTTGATTCCCGAAGAACTGGACCGCCCGCTTCGCGTAGGCATTTACACCGGTGTCAAGGAACTCTACCTGAAATACCAAGGCGAAACCGTACGCGTCACGCCGCATGGCAACATGGTTCGTTTTGAAGCCGACGGCAATTCCACCGAAGACATTGCCCACGAATTCAACAGCGAAGATGGCGGATGCCTCGCCGTTGCCGCCGACAAGAAAAGTCTCGGCAAGGCATGCTACCCCGGAAGCATCATGTTCCGCAATACAAACGGCAAACTTGACGCTATCAATTCAGTCGATGTCGAAGACTATTTGCGAGGCGTGATTCCCTACGAAATCGGCAAGCTGGACAGCAGCCGTATCGAAGCCTTAAAGGCGCAAGCGGTGGCCGCACGCACTTACGCCTACAAGCATTTTAACAGCCGCGAATCCGTAGGCTTTGACGTATACGCCGACACCAAGGACCAAGTGTACAAGGGCCTGGAATCGGCAACACCTCTGACCGATGCAGCCGTCAAGGCAACCGCAGGCGTGGTGATGACTTACGGCGGCGAATTCATTATCGCCTACTACCATTCTACATGCGGTGGCGTTACCGAAACGCTTGCCACCTGGAACCGCGCAGACCTTCCCTACCTGAAATCTGTACCAGACATGCGCCCCAATGGCAAACCCTGGTGCGATGAGTCCAGCTACATCAAGTGGGAACGTCGTTTTGCCGACAAGGAAATCGCCAAGTTGTTCAAGACGAACGCCACCGAAGCAAAGGCAGTATTTGGCAGCGCTAACGGAAAAGATTTTAAAAAGATCAAATCCATCAAGATTAAAGACAAGTTAAAAAGCGGTCGAATCATGACGCTCCGCGTCGAAACCGACAAGGGTTATTTTGACGTTCTGACCGATCGCACTCGCTGGCTGTTTAAGAAGGCCGGCACGATTTTGCCATCCTCCTTCTTTACCGTAAAGAAAGAAGGCAAGGAATGGGTTGTTACCGGCACCGGATTCGGGCACGGCGTGGGCATGTGCCAAATGGGAGTGCGGGCACGTGCGCAGGCCGGGCAAAGCTATCAAGAAATCTTGAGCCATTACTACCAGGGAATCACTCTGGAAAAATTCGATCGGTAAAGCGATGGAAGGCGTCATCAACAAGCCGCTGCTCGCTGTGATTAGCCAAGGTTGCGCAGCCAACTTTGGCGACGGCGAAAAGATTGCGCGAATATTCGCTGACGAATACCACGTTGTCTTTGGAATGCCCGAAGTCAAAGCAAGCGACACGCAAAAGCCCCAAGCATTCGTGTTGAATGTTTGCACTGTGAAAGGCAACGCAGGAGCGCTCAAGCTGCTGCGTGAAGCCCTGAGCAACGTCCCCGACGCCAAGATTTTCATTACAGGGTGTGCGCCGAAAGATTTTAGAGAAGAAGCATCAAAGATAACGGATAAGATCGTTTTCACGAGTTTGAAGGAGCTCGGGCAGGGAATGCTGACCCTGAAACGAGTTCAGGGAGACAGGGACGGGAACAAGACGCTGCGGGAATCACCGTTGGTGGGGATAGTCAACATCGAAGAAGGTTGCTTGGATGCATGCGCGTATTGCTCTACAAGGCTCGTCAAGGGCCGTTTGCACAGCTACCCTGCAGCAGATATCATTCAACAAGTAAAAAGCCTTGTAAACGACGGCTGCGTCGAAATCCAGTTGACTGGTCAAGACTGTGGCTGCTACGGATTCGATACCGGCACTAACCTGGCCGAACTGGTACAACAGATATTGGCCGAAGTCCCAGGCAATTACAAATTGCGCCTTGGCATGGGAAACCCACGCCACATGATGCAATACCTGGACAAGCTTATTGAATGCTTTAAAGACGATCGTGTCTACAAATTCATTCACCTTCCCGTGCAAAGCGGTAGCGAAAACATTCTCAAGGCAATGAACCGCAAGCATTCCGCCACCGACTATGTGATGCTTGCCGAAGCATTCAACAAATTCCCGCTATTCACGCTCAGCACCGACATGATTGTCGGATTCCCCGGCGAATCGGAACAAGACTTCAACGACACTCTCGACATTCTCGAAAAAACGCGCCCGACGGTCTGCAATATCACGCGCTTTGTAGCACGCCCGAACACGCCCGCCTACAACATGGCCGGCGCCGTTCCCGACGAAGTCAAGCACATTCGTTCTGCCGCCCTTGCCGAAGCCTTCCAGCGCATCGCGACCCAAAATAACGCCCGCTGGATTGGCCAAATCGAAACCGTAGTCATTGAAAAGCCCGGCTACCGCAAGGGCACCTACATCGCCCGCAACGCCGCTTACCGCCCCGTCGCTATCACAAGCGAAGAGCCGCTACAACCGGGCGAACGGTTCACCGTCACCATCACGGATGCCGAACCCTTCGCCCTGATCGGGCACATTAACTAGCTCCGGCACTCGATGGCACAAAAAGAAAAAGCCCCGGCTTCGCCGAGGCTTTAAATCTTTTAAGAGAAGCTCTTACTTCTTGTTCTTAGCGCGCTTGTAACCGCGTCTGTATGTTTCAGAGGTACGAGAGTAGTAAACCGTCTGAGCATAAGTACCGTTACCCGACTTAATGCAAGGACGATATGCTTCCTGAATGAAGGTCACCTGGTAAATGTAGGGGCCCGTAGCAACGGCTCTACCATTCTGGGACACCGGATACATCTTGACAGAGATAAAGCCTGCACCCGTTTCACCATAGTACTTCGAACCATCGTCGCAGCTACCCTGAGCGGCACCCAAAGCGGCATGGAACTGATCTTCGTTCATGCTCTTCTGGTACTGGCTCACAAAGTGACCCAAGTGGTCGAACACGCGAACGTTAATGCGGAACGGGCCCATCACCGGGTAAGACACGCTGAAGCAGCTTTCCGTGCCGTTTGCAGAATAGCACATGGAGGTCGGGGATTCCTGGCCGCCCACATAAGCCTTAGTCACACCGTTCACAGAGCCATCGGCACTTGTCTGAGAGAACAGCTTCTTTTCGTCGCTCGTGAGGGCCAGCGGGTTGTTGTCCTTACCCACGCCACTCGGCACCGAGGTGAACAAGAGGTCGCCAGTGTAGTCCAGCGGCAGTTCGCCATCGTGGCTTTCGGCAATATTGGTAAGAATGTTTGCCTGGTTGGTAAAGTCGGGGCGAACGATTGCAGAATCCAACACGAACGGAGAGATAATGGTCGGAGCTCTGAATTCAGCATTCGGCCAATCTTCCGGAGTATCCGGATAACCCACCACGGACTTACCCGAAGAAGACGTGATCTTGAAGGTCATCTTCTTGTTCCAGGCAATCAAGGAATTCCAGGTAGCCTCATCGACACCTTGAGCCGCATAGTCAGCCTTTTGGATTCCATATTCGTCACTATTCACAAATTCCTGGTCATAGGGAGAGTTAAACGCAATCTTGTCGCCACCCACAATAATCGGGTTCTCGGCCACATTGCCGTTTTCATCCATCAAGACACCTTCAAAGGTGTACTGCACGCCGGCAGAACCCATGCTTGCGCCTTCCTTGACGCTAGTGACATAATAGCCGTAAGTCTTGACAGTCTTAACGCCCGTTGCCGGATCCGTCTCTGTACGCATCACGATAATTGCCGGTACAGTCGACCCAAATGTGGCAAGATTCTGAACGGTTTCAGGATTCAAGGTCGTATTCAAGAACATCGTCACAGTCTGGTTGCCGCTGGAGTCAAGCTTTGCAGACACGCTACCGATAGCGGGCTGACCATAGCGAGACGGGGCAAGTTCAGAAAGGGAGCTGCGGATACGCAGGTTAGAGCCATCAGACTGACGGTCTGCATAGAAGAAGTGCAAGTGGTGCCAAGAATCGTTCAACCAGGAACCATCGGCATCAAGCTTAACGGCGCAAGAGTCGAGCAGCGGATCGCCTGCATGGCAGCCATGTCCCATCTGAGACAGGTAGTCCATATCGGCCGTACCGGCAGCAGCAAGGTGAGTACCACCCAAGTCAACCACCAACACGCCATCCACGAAAATCCACATGTCATCGTCACCGGTGAACTTAAAGACTTCTTTCTTGCCCTTCTTGTACTTGAATGCGGCGTAACCCATCATGGTAAAGCCGTAATTGCGCAAGTGGCGAAGACCCATGTTACCATTTTTTCCGGCGCCACTCAATGCGGCAGCAATTGCAGCATCTGGGTTCTTCGGGCCACCACTGGCAAGCCATGCATCGCAAAGAGCAGACGTTTCGCTACCCAAGTAATCGGTCTGGGAGCTTGCCCACTGGTAACTATAAGGCGGGCAGAAAATAGACAGCGACTGCGGGCCGAACTGATTTTCTTTCATGAACGGGAAAACAAGCGCATTATTATTCATGACGCGAAGCTGGTTGTCATCCAAGGAATCCAACGGGAAGTAGCCGCCGTTGTTCCAGTTCCTGTCAATTTCAAAGTAAGCAGGATCAGCAGCATCCTTATCCAAGGTCAAAATGGTATTCGTGCGCATATTCGTGCCAGGGACATCTAAATACCACTGTTCAAAATAACCATTATCGCAAGCAGGACGATTTTTCTCAATAATCGGTTCATACATGTCGAGGGCGCACTTGGTCGGGTCGTCAGCACTGCAATTACCCGGATCAGGCGGGAAGACCAGCTTCTGTTTCACCATGCCCGGAGTCGTGTAAACGATCTGCGACCAAGAGTGCTGCTTACAAATTTTAGTACAAGTCTTCTGGTCATCCTTCATTTTGGCGTTCCAAGTGCCCGACGCATCGGAACAAAGGTCTGCCACCAAGCCACGCATCACCTTAAGGCCAAGCGGGTTCAACTTTGCATCGTAAGCGCAATCCTTGAATTCACCGTACCAAGCGTAACCCGTCTGGTCAATCACGCTACGCACATAGTCAGGCGTCGTCGACTCGGCGCCCGAGGGAGTCTTGATATCGTGCGGATAACCATTCACACCAACCGCAATGCCGTATTCGGGAGTCTGGGTGTTACCGCAACCATAAAGAGGATAATTAGAGCGACGAGTCGTCCATTCCGCATCAGCAGAATAAGTAATGTTCCATGTACTCGGGAACTTACCAATGCAATTATTACCGATACAATCGCCACCGTGATTGATACTGTTATAAGCTTCTTCTTGGAAATTTTCAAAGTCGGGATGAACAACACTAAAGTCTCGGATAATAATATCCAATTCGCGCTGATTTTCAGGATCAACCGGAACTGCCTGCGAAGTCACAACTCCAACAAGTCCAAACAACGCCGCACTAAGTGCAATACGCTTAACAGAATTCAATTTCATAATAATCCAATCACCTTACCCATAATTATAGGTTTAGAATATTCCATCTTAAATATACACCTTTTTTTTGCATTTTATTAACTTTTTATTGTGAAAATTCGTTTAAATAAGCCAATTGCGGAAAGTTCGTGCCCGAAAACACTTATTTTTAACTTGCGACTGGAACAGTCCCCTACATTTTTCTAAATAATGGCCCATAATGACGTTTTCTACCCTATTTACCATCGTAATGGCACTCATTTTCGTGCGTATTTTTTGGCTAAAAATCAAAGACGTGAGCATGAAAAGTGAATCTTTCAAGCGACTTCCGGCCAAAGACCAGCTTTCGGTCTTGAAAGAATGCCTTTTGAACAACCCTACCGAAACAAACCTGAAAAATCTGAAGGAATTTTCTGAGAAACAGGGATTCGTTTTGGACATAGAATCCTACAGGCCGTTCATCAAAAAACAGCAGGAACTGACCCGCCGCAAAGACGCCCTTGCCGAAGACAACGAGCTCTTTACAGCCGAAGCGGAATGGGTCGACAGGATTTTGCCCCTGGAATTTGAGGAAGCTAAACTAGCCAAGCAGGAAAACCGATTCGAGGACTACATCCTGCATTCGCTCGAAGGCGTAGCGAGGCTTTACTCGGATCAGGCCATTTTAAACGAACTGGAAGCCCTAGTTCAAGACTACCCCAAGGCAAAGAAACTTGCCCAAGGGTACCGCGACCTTATGGACTTGCGCGACCAAAGCGGAGCCGACGACGAGTCGCTCAAAAAATTGCGTGCCGCCAAGGAATCTTGGGAAAAAGAACTTTTGCAAGTGGATATTGAACAGTGATTCTGCTTGTCGCCGAAAAACCCTCTGTCGCAAACCAACACTACCGCCCTATGCTGGAGCGGTTGGAAGGGGAAAAATTTACCCAGGGCGACGGATGCTTAATCGGCAAGAACCACTGCATTACCTGGTGCGTGGGTCACTTGATTACGCTCGCCCCGCTTGACGCTTACCCCGGATTCGAAGGCGGCTGGCGACTTTCGAATCTGCCCTTGCTCCCGGAAAAATTCAAGCTCATGGAAATCGAGAGCACCAAAAAGCAGCTGAATGTGGTGCGCCAGATGATGGAGCAAGCCGACGTGCTTGTGAACGGAGCGGATGCCGGCCGCGAAGGTAACTTGATTTTTGACCTGGTGCTCGATTACACCCCCTCTTTTAAGCAAAAGACCATCAAGCGCCTGTGGGTGAACAGCTATGTGGCCAAAGACCTGGACAAAGCCTGGAAAAACCTGGAAGATGCCACCCAACGCGTGAATTTGAGCTATGCAGCCCGTTTAAGGCAGCGAGCCGACTGGATGGTGGGTCTGAACGCGACACGCGCCTATACGCTTACTGCAGGGCGCGGCAAGATGATTTCGGTGGGCCGAGTGCAGACGCCTACACTCAACTTGATTGTGGAACGCGATACCATCGTGGAGCAATTCAAGGAATTGTTCTACTACAGCGTCGTTGGAACTTGGAAAGGGTACCAAGCCCAATTTGTCAAGAAAGAAGAAGACGCCAAGGGCGAAGCGAACCTTAAAGTTGCTGTTTTCGAGAAAGAAACGGAAGCGAATGCGGTGGTGGCGCGTTGTGCCCCTCCTGCCGAAGCGACTATAGCTAAAATCGATAACCAGCAGAAAAAGCAATTTCCGCAAAAGCCATTCGACTTGACCGAATTGCAGAAAGAGGGCAACAAGCGTTTTAAATACAGCGCCCAGCAAGTTCTAGATTGCGCCCAGAATCTGTACGAAAAAAAACTGCTCACCTACCCGCGTACCGATTCGCAATACCTGCCCGACACCATGCAGCAGGAGGCCTACGCCCTGGCACAAAGGCTAGCTACCCCCGAGCAGAAAAAAATCATGCGCGGTGCTGGGGAAAATTTCGTCTTTATCAATTCAAGCAAGGTGACCGACCACTTTGCCATTATCCCCACCGGCGAAACCCCGAACGATTTGCCCGAAATGGAGCAGAAGATTTACGACCTCGCCAAGGAACGCTTTGTGCAGGCGTGGCTGAAGCCGTACGTGTGGGACGAAATGGAAATCGTGCTGGAGACGGGAGAAAAGAAAGATTTGTTCCGTCTGAAGCTCAAGCGCAACGAAGATCTCGGTTTCCGCGCACTCGTCAAAGAGACAAAAGACGACAAGAAAAAAGCGAAAGGCAAGAAAGGTGATGTCGAATCCAAGGACGCCGAGGGTAAAGGCGACAGCGACGACATCACGAATTTGGTTGAAGTTTTTCCTGAATGGAATGTCGGCGACAAAGCGCCTTTTGACAGCGTAGAATTACAAAAGAAAAAGAAGAGCAAGCCTAAATACTATACCGAGGCAACGCTCCTTGCCGCCATGAAGACGGCCGGCAAGCAAATCGAAAATGAAGAACTGGCCGAAGCCATGAAGGACCGAGGCTTGGGTACGCCGGCAACGCAAGCAGGCATTATCGAGACGCTCAAGAGACGCGGGTTCATAGAAGCGCAAAAGAATTACCTGGTAAGCACCGCCCGCGGGCGCGAAGTGATCGCCTTGATGGATGAAAAAGTCAAGTCGCCCGAAATGACCGGCGAATGGGAATACAAACTTTCTCAGGTCGAAAAAGGAACGCTTGCGCCTGCAGAATTCCGCGACGGAATCGTTGAATACGTGAAGCAGCTATTCGCAGACTTACATGCGCGATACGGCTGCCAGTTCGAGCGCGAAACCGTGACCGAAAGCATTCCATGCCCCAAATGCGGGAGCGCGCTCGAAGTAGCCCCCTGGGGCTACGTGTGCCCCAAGACCGAATGCGGATTCAAAATCGGGCACACCCTGGCAGGCAAGATGCTTTCTCATTCCGAAATGAAGACGCTCCTTGCCGAAGGTCATGTGGGCCCCATAGCCGGATTCAAGAGCAAGAAAGGTACCGAATTTTCAGCGAAACTTTCGGTCGACAAAGATTTCAACATTCAGTTTGAATTTGAAAGCGACGGCAAATTCCACGGACAGAAAACGGAATACAAGTGTCCGCTTTGCGGCGCCCCCCTCGAAGAAAACAAGAACGCCTTATTCTGCACCAATGCAACCGATGGCGTCGATTGCAAATTCACGCTATTCAAGACCGTTGCGGGCCACACGCTTACCGCCACCGAAATAGGCGAACTCTTTACCAACGGCGAGACGCCGCTAATTCAAGATTTCAAGAGCAAGAAAGGCTCCGATTTTGCAGCCCGCCTCAAATGGGGCGAAGGCGCCGACAAGGGTCGCACCGTCTTTGAATTCATGCGCAGAAACCTCCCCTGCCCCGTTTGCGGCGACCAATTGCGTTTCCGCAGCGGTACATCGGGCCAAGGCACAAACGAGGCTACACACGCCGCTTACGTGTGCATGAACCCGCAATGCGGCTTTGGCATTCCGCAAGTGTTTTATCAGCGTAAATTTACCGACGACGAAGTCGAAGGATTGCTTAAGAACAAATTCACGCCGGTTCTTGAGCCGTTCAAGAAGAACGACACAACCTTCCGCGCGGCACTCGAAATCCGCGACGGCGGCAAACTCGCCTTCAACAAATTAACCGTCGAAGTTATCTCTCAAAAATAGACCGAGCCGCGGCAATGCTTGCATTGCCATTTCCGAGCCGCTATAAAAAGACTTGTTCGCAAGCCGTCCCTTTTTAGATTCTCGAAAAAGACTAACTCGTAAGGCGAGAGTCGCGGACAAGCCAAAGGCTTGTACATGGCCAAGCCGAAGAGTTAGCTTGGAAAGACATGTTCGCAGGCCGAGCGTCGCGGGCAAACTTGTTTGCACATGACCGAGGCCCAGAACATGCTTTCTTTATGCGCCATCGAGGCGCATAAAGAAAGAAAGGGCTCCCTTGCGGGAACCCTTTCCTAAGAAGGAGAAAATATGAATCGGTATGTGGAACCTTGAACCTATCAGGAGGGGAGCAATGATAGTGTCGTTTGAGGATTTACCCTTCTACCGTTCACGATTCCAAATATACCCATTTATTTGCCCGTGAGAACTACCAAATTACTTATTTTCTAAATCCGTTTCGATTACATTTCGGATTAAGTAAATTGGCGTTTACTCTTCGTGGAAAATAATCTTGCACTTCGGAACAAAACGGAATCCACCGCGACGGTGACGTTCGATTTCGAAGAACTTCTTCACACCTTCGGACGGATGTTCAGGATCGTCGGAACCGTTGATATGAGCAATCACGCGGTTCAAACGGCTTTCGAAGTTCGGACGTAGCGGGTCCATGCAAATAGACGGATCACGCTTGAATTCGCGGTTTTCAAATTCTTCACGACCAGTAGCGCTGTATTCGCGCAGCAAGTTGCGGAGAATGCGAGCCGGCACGTTACGCATCAAGTGCTTGTTATTCACAGAGATGGAATCGTCGCTCTTGTAGTAGATAATCGTCACGGAGTCGTTCATGGCTTCCAAGAGCTGTTCCTGGGCCTTCTGGATCGGTTCCCAAGAATCGAATTCCTGCTTAACCACAGCGCTCATGAGCTTGTTGAACGGTTCCGGTGCCACCACGTTGGCCTTGTAGTCGAAGTAGACCACGCTAGCCGGTGCGCCGTAATAGCAACCCTTATGAATCAGGACTGCACCCACCTTATCGTCCACCACATCTTCGGTGGCGCGGATGCAAGCCATTTTCTTTTCGGCTTCAAATTCCCAATCGAGACCATATTCGGCAAGGCAATCACCAAAGGTCATGTACTTACCGACCTGACGGCCGTTCACGTAAACGCATCCATCATCACGAACTTCGGCAGCAACTCGGTTTTCAAGAGCCTCCACAAAGGAGGTCTGGCTGGCCTTGTATTCAATCTTTTCGTAAGGAGGAGTGTTCAAAAGGAGTGCACCGACCTGCACCAGGCCGTTGAACCAGCGCATGGGGTTCGTAACCAACATGCCCGGAGAATCGAAGCGGTAGGTGAAGTATTCCTTGCGGAAGCCATCGACCAAGTCGCGATGCAGGAACTTTGCATTGGTGAGAAGCGGGTAACGCTTCGGGATAATATCGAGGCAGAGCTGACGGACGTCTTCGGTTGCGTAGAACTGGGAGACGTACGGGAGGTAAGAGCGAAGCACGCTACGTGCCGGAATCGCTTCGAACGAGGCACAGCGGTCCATAATGCGCTGAACGAATGCATCCGGGTTTTCGCCGCGTTCGTAGAGCCAGTTCACCACATTGTTCATCATGAAACGGTAGACGCCTTCATCCACGAACGAATCTTCGAAGTAGATGTCGTTTAACAATTTAACGTTAAAACGAGGGTCTCGCTTAATGAGAGTCAAGATATCCTTGACAGGATATGAGATGAGCAACTCAATGTGAGTCAACTGAAGGAATAGGTTAGAAAGCACTTTTACCTCACTCTATTGAATGGTATTTTGAAAAACGCCACTCAGCCTTTTCGGACTATTAATTTAGCAAAAATATACGTAAAATACCCCCAAAAGGCTATATTTGAGCCATGAAATCGGCTGAAATTCACGTTTTATCGGATGAAATCATCAATAAAATCGCCGCAGGTGAGGTGATTGAGCGCCCAGCGTCGGCCGTAAAAGAACTGATTGAAAACGCCATTGATGCAGGAGCCACCCGTATACAGGTGTCCATTGAAGAAGGTGGCAAGAAAAAGATCCAGGTTACCGACAACGGAAAGGGCATGAACGAGGCCGACTTGGATTTGTGTTACCTGAGGCACACCACCTCAAAGCTT
This sequence comes from uncultured Fibrobacter sp., assembly GCF_900316465.1. Classification (NCBI taxonomy): domain Bacteria; kingdom Pseudomonadati; phylum Fibrobacterota; class Fibrobacteria; order Fibrobacterales; family Fibrobacteraceae; genus Fibrobacter; species uncultured Fibrobacter sp. The sequence continues at coordinate 15,230 of NZ_ONDD01000038.1, forward strand.
TTTAATGCAGACGACCTATTCCATTTGCAGACAAATGGTTTTAGAGGCGAAGCCGTGGCTTCCATTGCCGCTGTGTCCAAATTAACCATTACCAGCGCCACCGACGATGGCGATTCCGGCCGAATTATCTTGGAAGGCGGCAACGTTGTTCAAAAACAGGACGTTCAGGCCAGCCGTGGCACGACCTTTTTAGTTGAAAATCTTTTTTACAACACCCCCGTTCGTCGCAACTTTTTGAGCAGCGAAACGGCAGAAAGCACCCGAATTTTCGATGTTGTTCTAAAAACGGCCATTGCGCACCCCGAAATCCGATTTGACTACAAAGTCGGAGACAAGACCTTGTTTACTGGAGTCCCGGGCGAATTGCGCAACCGTATTGCCGAAGCAATCGGTTCTAAAATCGCCAAGGCTCTTTTGCCGGTCGACTACACCGAAGCCGGCGTACACGTTTGGGGGTACGTATCCCCCACTACCGAAACCAACGGCAAGCGAAACCATCAATTTTTATTCATCCGCAACCGCCCTATCGAAAGCAAGATGATCAGCAAGGCGGTGCAGCAGGCATACGAGCCGTACGGCGCCCAGTGCAAGCCAGTTTCGGTACTGTTTCTAGACATGCCGGACATGGAATTTGACGTCAACGTGCACCCTGCCAAGCGCGAAGTTCGCTTTGCCAACCAAAATCTGGTATTCTTGGTGGTGTCTCACGCTATCCGCGACGCCTTTACCAAAGACATGGAGGCCAATTCGCCCTTGATTGACTTGAGCGACCTCCAGGACAGCAAGCCGGAAGTTCCCTACGGATTTGAGGAACCGGTCTCTAAGCCAGCCGCCGCCCCCACTCCGAGCTTTAGCCCCAGAGAATTTACCACTAAGGAATCAAGCGGCGACATTCCCGAAATGTCGAATTTCCCAACGGCAGGTTTCTCTTTTGAAAAGCCCCGCAAAGCCGCCACCCAGAATGATTTGGCCCAAGACCTGTTCAGCACGCCTGAAGCAGGCAAAGTCATTTCGCTAGAAGGCAAGGTAAACGAGACTCCTGAACCTGCAACTCAATGGGTACCGCCCACCTTTTTCCAGATTGCAAACACCTACATTGCCGGCGAAGATTCGAACGGCCTTTTGGTGATTGACCAACATGCAGCACATTCTCGCGTTCTTTACGAACAAGCTCTTGAAACCTTAAGAAACGGAGCCGCCCTAGACAGTCAGGAGCTATTGTTCCCGGAACTCTTGGAACTTTCCAAGCTCGAAGTCGAAGCCCTCAAGAACGTTGAAGACCAGTTCAAGCACTTGGGCTTTTACATTGAACATTTCGGTGGCGAGACCTACCAAATTCGCGCCATCCCCAGCGCGCTTCCGCTTTCTCGCGCCATCAAGGCGGTCAAGGACTTTTTGGACAGCATCGGTGACGAAAGCAAAAGCGAAGGCGACATGGTCAAGGTTCAAGACTCCATCGCCAAGGCTTGGGCAAACACGAATGCCTACCAGGCAGGCGACAAGCTTAAATCTGAAGAAATGGCCGCCCTCGTAAGCCAGCTTATGCTTACCGAAGAACCGCTTAAGTCGCCCTACGGCCACCCGACGTTACTGCGATTTACGCTCGACGAACTGGCCAAGAAATTCAAGCGCTAACTGATCGAAAGAACTCCCGATAGCGAGCTTTTCTGAAAGCTCTTTCGCGACATTTTCTTTTTCACCCTTGGTAAACGACCAAACGTCGACCCCCGACCATGGGGGGACGATGTATTCTGAGAACACAAGACGATTCAGAATGATGTTGGGCAACGCAAAGAATTTGGTCTTGATAAACAGGCGGCCAAGGCAATAGGTCAACAAGTCGGGCTTGGTGCATACCGTAAAAGAAGCCCCCGACAAAGCCAGTTCCAAGGTCGATGTTCCAGGGGCGGTCAAAGCATATTCAGCGCTTTGATACAAGGCCATTCGCTCTGCCGCACTTTGTGGCGCGACAATCACGGGAACATCAAACCTCTTGAATGAGTTCACCAGTTCTTGACGTGCCGCCACCACAACCACATTTTTTGCATCCTGAACCGCTTTCAGATAAACAGGCAAGTTGCGGAGCGCCTGCGCCTTGCGACTTCCGGGAAGAAGGAGAATCTGGTTTGCTGCGTCGCGAAGATTCTCGTTGAGAGAAGCAGCATTTTTAATTTCAGCGAACGGATGCTTGACGCGGACCACGTTACAGCCAGCTTCGCGGTACACCGATTCTTCGAAATCAAAGAATACGGCGAGCTTGACGTACGGATTTTTGGCAAGGACCTTCGCGCGTTTGCGCTTCCAGGCCCACACTTGCGGAGGCGCCACATACAAAGCGGGCTTGCGGAGCTCCCCCGCACGCGCCACCAGTTTCATGTTAAAACCCGGGTAATCGACAGCAATCAGCCCGAGACATTCCGGCGATTCCAGCGCCGACTTTAACACATTAAAACTCTGACGCAGTTTGAAGTACTTGGGCAAGACATCGCCAAAGCCAGAGACCGGCAAAGTTTCGAAGTCGACCAAGGACAACATTCCCGCCGCCTGCATGCGGCGGCCGCCCGAACCTTTTACAGCAAAATTTTGAGAAACGAGTGTCTTGACTAAGGGTGCACCAACGCAGTCCCCGGAGTCCTCGCCTGCGCAAATCAGAATGTACGGCTCGCTCGCCATATACTTTTACCGCTTGGCACGATTCGAGACCCAGACCTTCGCGGCGCCCAATTCTTTACGCAAGAACTGCAGCAATTCCGGAGTATAAACGACCTTCTTGTTCTTCAAGGCAAGCACATGCACGTTGCCGGATTCCGCCTCGACATGGCACACGATTTCGCAACCGCGTTCGCCTTCGAAGGGTTCGTACTTTTCCATGGCCGTCAGCAACTTGTCGGTGAAGTTGTCATCGATCATCGAAGAATAAACGACCATGTGAATGTGGCTCACCATGTCCGAACGTACGCGATCCAGCTGGATAACTTCTTCGACCACCAGCTGCATACCGTCGCCCATACGCTGGTGTTCAAGCGCACCCTTTACGAGCACGCGGTCATCCAGCGCCACAGTATCGCGGAATTTTTCCCACAGGTCCTTCTTGAAGAACATTTCCAAATCACCGTGGAAGTCTTGAATGGAGCCTGCGCCAATGGTATCGCCGCGCTTGGTTTCAATCGAGCGGAGCTTGGTCACCACGCCACCCACAATCACGGTTCCGCCTTCATGGCGAGTCAATTCTTCTTCGTCCAAAGAGCAAGAGGTAAAACCCTGCAGTTCCGGGCGGAATTCATCGAGCGGGTGGCCCGACAAGAACATGCCCACCACGTCGCGTTCCTTGTTGAGCATTTCCATGGCAGACCATTCTTCCGCTTCTTCGAGGACTTCGGCAGAGCTATCCATAGAAGGCGCGCCGCCGCCCATGTCAAAGAGCGACATCTGTCCGCGGTCTTTGTCTTCTTGACTGCGGGCGGCCACTTCCATGGCGCGGTCCACAGTTGCCATAAGTACGGCGCGGTTGCCCGGGAATTCGTCAAGAGCGCCGGCCATAATCAAACTTTCGATAAGGCGCTTGTTCATGGGCGGGCGTTTTTCTTTCTGTTCGCCCTGGTATTCAGTCACGCGCTTGCAGAAATCAAAGATGTCCTTGAACTTGCCGCGGCGTTCTCTTTCAGCAATAATATCTTCGACGACAGCGATACCCACGTTACGAATGCCTGCCAGGCCAAACAGAATCTGGCCTTCCGTATTGGCCACGAATTCTCCCATGGAGGCATTAATGTTGGGCGACACCACTTCGATATCAAGGCGTTTGCATTCCAGAATAATCGTCACAATATCTTCGGTCTTACCCATTTTAGACGTCATGGAAGCGGCCATGTATTCAGGACCGTAATGCGCCTTCAGGTATGCCGTCTGGTAAGCCACGTAAGCGTAAGCAGCCGCATGACTCTTGTTGAATGCGTATCCGCAGAACGGAAGCACCGCATTCCACACCTTTTGAATCATGGCCTTGTCGTAGCCCTTGTCCAAGCATTTCTGGAAAAACTCCGGTTCGAGTTTCGCCATCTTTTCGGGCATCTTTTTAGCCATGATACGGCGGATGTTGTCAGCGCCACCCAGTGTGTAACCACCCAGAATCTGGGCTAGTTTCATCACCTGTTCCTGGTACACAATCACGCCATAGGTTTCACCCAGCACCTGTTCCAAGTCGGGGTGATAGCAGTCAATTTCTTCTTGGCCGTTCTTACGGGCAATAAAGTGCGGAATCTGGTCGATCGGCCCCGGACGATACAGGGCGTTCATAGCGATCAAGTCAAAGATTCGTGTGGGCTTCAGTTCGCGCAGGTATTTTTGCATACCCGGAGATTCGAACTGGAACACCGTCGTGGTCATCCCCTTGCCGAGCAAGTCAAACGTTTCCTTGTCATCCAAAGGAATATGGCCCATGTCAAGTTCAATCGAACGATTCTTCTTGACCATGTTCACCGTGTCTTGAATGATCGACAAGTTGATAAGGCCAAGGAAGTCCATCTTCAAAAGTCCGATGTCTTCGGCGTAGTGCTTGTCGTACATCACCACCGGCGTATCTTCGGGGGCGGCACGGTACAAAGGAGCAAGGTTATAAATCGGAGTCGGCGTAATCACCACGCCGCAAGCATGCACACCAGTTTGGCGGGGCAAATCTTCAAGCTTTTTAGCGATATCCCACAAGTTCTGGTAACTGGCGCGGCTGCCAATCATCGCCTGCAGGGGTTCCGGGCTGTAACCATCTTCGAGGTTATTGCCCTTCTTGTCTTTACCCGTCCAAGCTTGCTTAAGGCTAAAGTTCAAAGTGCGCTGCGGGAACAGCTTGGTAATCTGCTTTGCTTCGGCAGGCGGAAGTCCCAAGACGCGAGCCACGTCGGTAATCACCGCCTTTGACTTGAGCATACCGTAGGTAATAATCTGGCCCACGCATTCCTTGCCGTACTTATCCGTCACATACTGAATCACGCGACCGCGGTCACGGTCTGCAAAGTCGGTATCGATATCCGGCATGGACACACGTTCAGGGTTCAAGAATCGTTCAAAAAGGAGGTCAAAAGTCAGCGGGTCTATGTCGGTAATACCGATAATGTAGGTGACCAGAGAACCAGCTGCAGAACCACGGCCCGGGCCCACGGGAATTCCGTGTTCACGAGACCAGTTGATAAAGTCCCACACAATCAAGAGGTAGCCCGCCACGTTCATGTTGCGGATACAATTCAGTTCCTTGTACATGCGCTTACCCACATCCGTTTCGTGGGCAGGGAACTTGAAGTCCTCTTTGGGGAAACGCCACTGGAGGCGCTGATTACAAAGATGCGTGATGTAGATGTCGGCATCGCCGCCCGGTTTGCACCAACGGCGCACACTCTTGTCCCAAGCTTTTTGGTCGTCTTCGTCAAAGAATTCCGGCTGCGACAGGCGTTCAATTTCAGCCCTGTCTTCGTCGGTCAGGGCGTCTTCGGCAATTCCCTTGTCTGCACAATAGGTCGCCGTCACCTTTTTCTTTTTATCCTTGATAACGCCCTTGAG